>JAJPHB010000007.1 GCA_021325525.1 Alphaproteobacteria bacterium | reverse complement strand
TCGAATTCCGTCAGCTCGTACCGGCGCATGATCAAACTCCTGCAGTTTGGAAGCTTGAATCACATCGCCGCCCTCGAGGGAATCCCCTTTATGAGTTCATGGCCTAGGGACGGCCGCAAACCGCAGCTTGTTCGCCTCGACGGCCCGCACATAAGCGAGAGTAGCAAACCTAGGGACGGCCGCAAACCGCAGCCAGAATGAGGGCTTCAAGAACTATTACTGAGAGTAGCAAACCTAGGGACGGCCGCAAACCGCAGCCCGCCCTCAAGGCGCCCGTCGCCGCTCTCAAGAGTAGCAAACCTAGGGACGGCCGCAAACCGCAGCACGACGAGCGGGATCGCCGTCTCCATGCCGAGAGTAGCAAACCTAGGGACGGCCGCAAACCGCAGCACTTCGACACCTTTCCCGTCCACTGGACGGGAAAGGTGTCGAAGCGATCGGCCGAGCCGATCGCATGCTCAGCGGCAATGTGCGGAGCGACGGCCCCGCCCCTTAATGCGGCCAGAGCGCGCGGATGTCCTGCGGCAGGGTGTGCTCGACCTTCTCGCTCTCGCCGCGATCGACGTGGCGCGCCACCACCTTGAAGACGGTGCGCGTCGCCTCTCTGGGGTCGATCGGGCGGATGTCGCGGAGCTCGGCGCCGACGCGGGCGATGAACTCCGCCTCGTTGCGGATCTTGTCGGGCTTTCCCGCCGGGTGCCACTGGTGGTAGTAGGCGCCGCGGATCAGCAGCGGAAGCTGCGCCCCGAGATGCGCCGCCTCGTCAACCGGCAGGCGGTCGCGCAGCGCGTGCAGCACGGCGCCCAGCGCGTGCCAGGCGGTCTGGCGGTCGGGGCCGACTTCCTCCATGATCTCGTTGAGCCAGATGTTGGTCGTCTGCAGCGTCTTGTCGAAGACATCGAGACCCGTCGCGCTCATCTCCGATCCTCCGTGACACGCGGTCGTTGCATGGCATCGCGACGGCTTCGGCACGAGCCGGACCACCCCGGCGCCGCGACGCCTTTCCGAGCTAACGACCGCCCGCAGCGGCCGTTGCCAGGCCGCCCTCGCCGGCGCGGCGCCGGTTGTGCTTTCCGAGAAAATGGACGCGGACACCTGGACGGTGGCCGAAGCGAAGGCGAAGTTCAGCGAGGTCATCGAGCGCGCCCGCTCCGGCGGGCCGCAGACGATCACCAAGAACGGGCGCAGGGCGGCCGTGGTGGTGGCGGCTGAGGAGCGGGAGCGGAAGACGAAGCGGGCCGGGAACCTCGCGGAGTTCTTCGCCGCGTCGCCGCTGCGCGGGTCGGGCCTCAAGACGAGGCGTCGCAAAGACCGGCCGCGCCAGCTCGAGCGGTGAGCTTTCTGCTGGACACCAACCTCGTCTCGGAATGGCTCAAGGCGCGTCCCAACCCGGGCGTCGTCGCCTGGCTCGCCGAGGTCGATGAGGACCGCGTCTTCCTCAGCGTCGTCTCGCTCGCCGAGCTGCGCTCCGGGATCGAGCGAATGGCGGATGGCGCCCGCCGGCAGCAACTCGATGCGTGGCTGAGAGACGAGCTGCCGCTCCGCTTCGAGGGGCGGGTGCTGCCGATCGACGAGGCGGTCGCCGATGCGTGGGGCAAGGTCGTGGCGCGCCGCCCGGCCGCGGGGCAGCCGATCGGCGCCATGGACGCGTTCCTCGCGGCGACGGCGGAGGTCCGCGCCTTGACGCTCGTCACGCGCAACGCCAGGGACTTCGCGCTGGGGAGGGTCGCGGTCGTCGATCCGTGGAGGCGCGGCTGACCGCAATAGGGTGGGCGCCGCCGGCCCTCACCCGCCCGGCGGCTTGGCGCCCGGGCGCATCTTCTTCATCATCTCGCTCATGTCCATCTTCTGGTAATCGGCCGGGATCTCAAAGAGGCTCGCGGGCTGCGGCGCCTCCTTGATGTTGGTGAGCTCCATGCCGCGGCCCTGCTCGCCCTCGGTCTTGACGATGAAGCGAAGCTTCGGGTCGATCCAGGCGAAGTGATGCTCGCCCTTGGGCGAGACGGCTTCGTATTTGACCGTATTGCGGTCGCCCACCTTCTCGGCGCCGAGGCGCTTGCAGCTCCACTCGCCGCCATCCTTCTGCCATTGGCGGGCCATGGCCTGGAATTGCGGACACGGGTTGTTGGGGTCGAGCGTCATCAGCAGCGGCATCATCCGGCCGGTCGCCGGCGGCGCGTCCATATACATCTTCTGCGCCGGCATCAGAATGACGGCCGTCTGCGCCGCGGCGTCGGTGATGACGACGCCATGCCCGCCGCTGCCTTCAAAGCGCATCTTGCCGTTCGAGACGAAGACCTTCTGCCGCACCGGTCCCGACCCGCCGTTCCCGGTCGTCGTCATCATATCGGCGGAGAATTGCTGCGCCGCGACCGGCGCGGCGAGGGCGAGAGCGGCGCCGAGCGCCAGAGCCGCGCATGTCGATTTCCTCAGCATCGCCTCACCTCCCGTGGTCAGCGGCGAACTTGGCCCAGTCCTAGCACGGCCGGGCGCCCCCTGTGTATGGCGAGGTAAACGAGGCGAGCGCGCGAAGAAGCCGATCCTGCCCGGGCCCAAAGATCGTGCGTCCTTCGCGACGCGCTCTTCGAGCGCTCCTCAGGATGAGGTAGATCGTTCATGCCATTAAGAAAATCCTCACCGATCGAGTCTCTCAGGCGAGGCGCTGGAGCAAGGCGAGGAAGGTGCGCTGCTCCTCGGCATCGAGGGGCGCCAGCGTCGCCGCGCTCACCGCGATGCCGTGCGGGATCATGGCGCGGACGAGATCGGCGCCGGCAGCGGTGAGGCGGAGGCTCGAGCGCCGGCGGTCGCCGGGATCGCCCGAGCGCTCGATGAGGCGGCGCTCCTCGAGGCGCTTGATGACGCCCTGGATGGTCGCCGGGTCCATGGCGGTGAGGCGGCCGAGCTGGTTCTGCGACTGCTCGCCGAGGTCGTAGAGCTTGGCGAGGGCGGCGAATTGCGTCGGCGTGATCTGGAAGGGCTCGCCGAGCTCGGCCATGAAGATTTGCGTCGCGCGCTGATGGGCGCGGCGCAGGATGTGGCCGATCTGCTCTTCGAGGACGTAGTCGGCGGGGTCCGGGTCGGCGGCGGCGCCCCTCACCCTCCCATGCTTCGCATGGGCTCCCGGCGAAGCTTCGCTTCCGCGAGAGGCCCCTCCCTCTCCCACATGGGGAGAGGGATTCTTATGCCGCTTCCCTTCTCCCTCTCCCCTTGTGGGAGAGGGCCGGGGTGAGGGGGCTGCCCGCCGCATTCGCCGCTAGCCGCGCGGCGGCTCCTTCAGCTCGATCTCGACGAAGGCGAAGTCGAAGGGGTTGACGTTGACGACGTCGTGCTCGACGCCGGCCTTGCGGAAATAGGAGCGGCCGGTCACGAGCTCGGCGAGGGTCGTCCCGTCCTTGCCTTCGATGCCGAGGCGGCCCGTCGCCAGCGGCACGACGCAGTAATCGTAGTCGTGGCGATGGAAGCCGGTGGCGGCGCCCGGCGCGAAGCGCCATTCGGTGACGCGCATGCGCGCATTGTCGATCTGGAGGGTCGGCACCGCGGCGGGGCGGGTCATCTCCGCGCTCCCTCGGCCGGCGCGTTGGCGCGTTCGAGGATGGCGTTCAGCAGCACGGTGCAGCCCATGCTCAGATCCTCGGGCTTCGCGTCCTCGACCTCGTTGTGGCTGATGCCGTCCTTGCAGGGCACGAAGACCATCGCCGTCGGCGCGACGCGCGCCATGTAGACGGCGTCGTGCCCGGCGCCGCTGATGATGCTCTGGCTCGCATAGCCCTGCGCCTCGGCGGCGCGGCGCACGGCGGCGACGCAGTCCTTGTCGAAGGGAGTCGGCGGGAAGTACCAGAACTCCTTCACCTCGACCTCGACCTGGGCCGAGCGCGCGGCCTCGCGGCAGGCCTCGCGCAGCTCGCGGTCCATCTCGGTCAGCACCGCATCCTCGGGATGGCGGAAATCGACGGTGAAGAAGACGCGGCCCGGAATGGTGTTGCGCGAGTTGGGGCCGACCTGGACGAAGCCGACCGTGGCGCAGGCATAGGGCGGATGGGCGTGGCCGATGCGGTTGACGGCGTCGATCATGCGCGCGGCGCCAACGAGCGCGTCCTTGCGCCGCCGCATCGGCGTCGGCCCGGCATGCGCCTCCTGCCCGGTGACGGTGATCTCGTACCAGCGCTGGCCTTGCGCGCCCTCGACGATGCCGATCGGCTTGCCGGCGGCTTCGAGGATGGGCCCCTGCTCGATATGCGCCTCGAAATAGGCTGCGACCTTGCGGCCGCCGCAGGGTTCCGACCCGGCGAAGCCGATGCGCTGCAGCTCCGCGCCCATGGTGACGCGGGTGACGTTGTCGGGGGTGGCGAGGCCCTCATCGAGGCTGAAGACGCCGGCATAGACGCCGGAGCCGATCATCGCCGGCGAGAAGCGCGAGCCTTCCTCGTTCGTCCACACCACCACCTCGATCGGCGCCTCGGTCTCGTAGCCGAGGTCGTTCAATGTGCGCACGACTTCGAGGCCGGCGAGGACGCCATAGGCGCCGTCGAACTTGCCGCCCGTCGGCTGCGTGTCGAGATGGCTGCCGGTCATGACGGCGGGCGCATCGGGGTTGCGCCCCGGCCGCCGCGCGAAGATGTTGCCCATCCGGTCAATGCGCACCTGGCAGCCCGCCTCCTCGCACCAGCGGATGAAGAGGCGCCGGCCGTCGCGGTCGAGATCGGTCAAAGCGAGGCGGCAGACGCCGCCCTTGGGCGTGGCGCCGATCTCCGCCATCTCCATCAAAGACCGCCAGAGCCGGTCGCCATTCACCTGGATGTTGCGCATCGCTGCCGCTCCTTCTCGCAGGGCCGCGCGAAGTCTAGTGCCGGGGGGCGCGGGCGCAAACCGCTTTTCGCGCCATTTTCCCGGTCGCGGTGTTCGCCCGGTGTCGCCCCTTTCCGAGAGGTCCAGGCCATGCTCGACATTCCGCTGGCGAAGCTCGCCTTCCTCGTCACCAAGGCGCGCGCCTTCGACGCCAAGGTGGCGCCCGTGACGCCGGAGGGCGCCTCCAACCCGACCGATGACGGCGAGCGCGAGATTCTGGCCGACCGGCCGCGCGATGCGACGGGCCAGGAGCTGGAGGACGCGCTCGCCTCGCTCAACGGCGACGAGCTCGACGAGGTGCTGGCGCTGGTCTTCGTCGGCCGCGGCGATTTCGGCAAGGAGGAGTGGAGCGACGCCCTGCGCCAGGCGCGCGAGCGGCGGATGGGGCCGGCCATCCCTTACCTCATGGGCATCCCGATGCTCGGCGACTATCTCGAGGAAGGCGCGGCGGCTATGGGCTGGTCGCTCGAAAGCGAGGAGGGCCGGCACCTCTGACGCGCGGGTGACGGCCGGGAAGAGCCGCGTTATTCTCAGTGGTTCCGCCGCCCGAGGGAGCGCAGGTGACCGACGAGCCCGACCCCAGCATCCCGGTGCAGCTCCAGCCCGACCCGCATGACTGCGCCTTCGATCTCGAACGGGCGCTGCTGTCGGTGGTCGGGCTGCGCGCCAGCATTCCCGACGACGCCTTCACGGCGGCGACGCTCGGCACCGAGCGGGCGGGATCGGGCGTCGTCATCGACGAGAGCGGGCTCGTCCTCACCATCGGCTATCTCGTGACCGAGGCGGAGACGATCTGGCTCAGCTCCAGCGACGGGCGCGCGGTGCCGGCGCATCTCCTCGCCTATGACCAGGAGACCGGCTTCGGCCTCGTCCAGGCGCTGGGCAAGCTCGGCCTGCCGGCGCTGCCGCTCGGCGACACGAGCACGCTGCGCATCGAGGACCCGGTCATCCTCGCCGCCGCCGGCGGGCGCCACCACGCCGTCAAGGCGATCGTCGCCGCGCGCCAGGAATTCGCCGGCTATTGGGAGTATCTGCTCGAATCGGCGATCTTCACGGCGCCGGCCCATCCCTTCTGGGGCGGCACGGCGCTCATCGGCCAGGACGGGACGCTGCTCGGCATCGGCTCGCTGCATGTCCAGCAATCCTCGCCGCGCGGCACCACGCGCGATGTCAATATGGTGGTGCCGATCGACCTGCTGCCGCCGATCCTCGGCGATCTCCTCGCCTATGGCCGGCCGAACCGCCCGCCCCGGCCCTGGCTCGGCATGTATGCCGCCGAGGCCAATGACCAGATTCTCGTCGCCGGCATCGCCGCGAACGGGCCGGCGCAGGCCGCCGGCATTCAGCCGGGCGATGCCATCCTGGCGTTGGGCGGCGAGCCGGTCACCGACCTCGCCGGCCTGTGGCGCCGCCTCTGGGCCGCGGGCAGCGCCGGCGCCGAGGTCCCGATCAAGCTGTTCCGCGACGGCAAGATCCTCACCGTCCGCGTGACCTCGACCGACCGCTCGAGCCTGCTCAAGGCGCCGCGCCTGCATTAGGCGGGCGGCCCCCTCGCCGCCGCGGCCGGCGGCGCAGAGATCGGAGCGGGAAAATGATTCGAAGCACCTGGCGAAGTAAAACCTCGCATCGATTCTCGAAAACTCCCGCCGATGTTTCGGCATCTCCAAGAAATAATCGCGAAGCGCAAGGCAATACGGCCGAAATGCGGGGCGGCCGCGAGTCACCATCCGGCGGTCGATTCACCATTTGATTCCGCACGCGGAAGGTGCCGATTTCGCCCGCTCGACAGTTTTACTCGCCAGTATAGGCGCAAAAGGGCGCACTGATCATTTGTGCTTGACCTGGTGTCGCAAGGGAAAAATCGTTAAAAAGAGTTAAAAACCCGTTTATCTCTCAGTCGAATCGTGGTAAACGACTTGAAAAAAGGGAGATCGGCATCTTGTGACCCAAGGTTGAAAAATGACCGATGACGATCACGACGAGCTCACCTTCGGCAAAATGCTGGAAGCGGCCGCGGCGATCAAGGACATGGCCCGCACGCGCCCGGCCGAAGCTTCGGCGATGCTGGAGCAGGCCCAACATCTCATAGAACTCGCCGAGCAGATCCGCAGCGATTGGTTGCGGCGCCAAGGCGAGGATCCGGTCCGGTCCAGCGCAACCTTGGCGCAACGTATGGCGAATCACGCCGCGGATCGCTGTTGAACCACCCGCCGCATCCCGGCGCCACGGGGACCAGGGGGTAGGGTTTTCGCGCCTCGGCCGGCCGCGCCGGTGCCATATTGCGCGGCCGCCTTTTGTCTTAGCAACGCATGCCAATCGGCTCTTGAAACCGCGCGCGTCGGCGCCTAACTCGTGAGCACTCGCTGCCTCGCTCTGCTGGCAGCGGCGCTGCATGACATCGTGCCAAGAGATCGAACTGGAGGAGATTTCCGATGAAATTTCGCCCCTTGCATGATCGCGTGGTCGTTCGCCGCGTCGATCAGGAGGAGAAGACCGCGGGCGGCATCATCATCCCCGATACCGCCAAGGAGAAGCCGATGGAGGGCGAGGTCATCGCCGTGGGGCCCGGGGCGCGGGGCGAGGACGGCAAGCTGGTGCCGCCCGACGTCAAGGCCGGTGATCGCGTGCTGTTCGGCAAATGGTCGGGGACCGAGGTCAAGATCGATGGCGAAGAGCTCCTCATCATGAAGGAATCCGACATCATGGGGGTGATCGAGCGCACCGGAAAGCCGGCGCGCAAGGTCGCCTGATCCGCCCCGCCGAGAACCATCCGCCCCACAAGAACCAGTCGTAACGGGAGTTCAACATGCCTGCCAAGGAAGTTAAATTTCATGGCGATGCGCGCGAGCGGATGCTGCGCGGCGTCGACATTCTGGCAAATGCCGTCAAGGTGACGCTGGGGCCGAAGGGCCGCAACGTCGT
>JAJPHB010000030.1 GCA_021325525.1 Alphaproteobacteria bacterium | reverse complement strand
CTTACAGCTGAGAGCTTGGATCATGCCGAATGCGCCTTCGCCCAGGCCGCGACCTCGGCATGAGTCGCGAACCAGACGTCCGGCCGGGCGCGCGCATGGCGGATCAGCTCCTCGACGATCCAGATGCGTGAGCGGTAGCCGATGATGTGCGGGTGCATCGTGAGCTGGAAGATGCCGCCCTCCTCATAGGCCGCGTCGAACTCGCGGCGGAAGATCTCGACGACATCGTGCGGCGGCGTATAGGGGCGGAGCGAGGAGAAGCGGTGCATCATGAAATAGACGGCATCGTCGCGCACCCATTCGACGGGCAGCTCGACGATGCCGGTCGGCTTGCCGTCGAGGAGCAGCTCGTAGCAATCCTCGTCCGACATCAGCGAGGAATCGTAGAGGAGCCCCAGCTCCTTCTCGATGGCGAGCGTATTGGGGCTGAAATCCCAGGAGGGCGTCCGCAGGCCAACGGGCCTCGTGCCGGTGATCCGCTCCAGCGTGTCGGCGGCGCGCATCATGAGGTCGCGCTCGGCCTCATAGGGAAGCACGGAATTCAGCTCGTGGATCCAGCCGTGAATGCCGATCTCGTGGCCCTCCTTGACGAGGCGCCGCTGCTCGTCCGGGTAGAGGAGGGCGGCGACGGCGGGCACGTAGAAGGTCGCCTTGACGTCGTACTTCGCGAGCAACTTCTCGATGCGCGGCACGCCGACGCGGTTGCCGTACTGGCCCCAGCACAGGCGGCCGATCGACTTGCCGCCATCGCGCAGCTCGTTCGTCTCGTGGTCGCTGTCGAAGGAGAGCGCGACGGCGCAGCGGGCGCCGTCCTTCCAGGCCTTGGGCCGGTAGGGCTGGCCGGCGCGCACATGCCCGACGATCTTGCGCCACTGTTCTTCCGGCCATTGCCACGGTTCGAGAGCGGGTCTCTGCTCGTCCATCGCACCCTCCGCGTCGATATCCGGGTGCGCAGCATAGCGCCGGGGCGGCCCGGCGCACCATAGGGCGCAGCACGCAGCACGAAGAGCGCGGCAAGGGGGACGCGGCGAGGCTCCGAGCCCGGCGCGCGCCATGTTGCATTTCGGAGGCCGGCCGATAGGATGCGCCGCAACCCATGGCCACCTCTTCCCCTCTTCTGCGCATCGGAACGCGCGGCAGCCCGATGGCGCTGGTGCAGGCCGGGCTCGTCCGCGACCGCCTTGCCGCGGCGCATCCCGAGCTCGCGGCGCCGGGCGCCCTCGAGACCGTCATCATCCGCACGACTGGCGACAAGGTGCAGGACCGCCGCCTCGCCGAGATCGGCGGCAAGGGGCTCTTCACCAAGGAGATCGAGGAGGCGCTGCTGGCGGGCGCCATCGACCTTGCCGTCCACTCCATGAAGGACGTGGCGACGCGGCTGCCGGAGAGACTCGAGATCGCCTGCCTCTTGCCGCGCGACGACCCGCGCGACGCCTTCCTCTGCCCGAGCGCCGCCACCCTTGCGGCGCTGCCGCAGGGCGCCGTCATCGGCACCGCCTCGCTGCGCCGCCAGGCGCAGCTTCTCCGCCGCCGTCCCGACCTGCGCATCGTGCCGCTGCGCGGCAATGCCGGCACGCGGCTGCGCAAGCTCGCCGCCGGCAAATGCGATGCGACGCTCCTCGCGCTCGCGGGCTTGCAGCGGCTCGGCGAGACGGCGGCGATCACCGAGATTCTCTCGGTCGAAGACATGCTGCCGGCCGTCGCGCAGGGCGCGATCGGAGTCGAAATCCGCGCCGCCGATCAGCGGGTGCGGCGCCTCCTCGAGCCGCTCGACCATGCCGAAACCACGGTCGCGATCACGGCCGAGCGGGCCTTTCTGGCGGCGCTCGACGGCTCCTGCAAGACCCCGATCGCGGCGCTCGCCGAGGTTGCCGGGGAGGAGGTCAGACTGCGCGGGCTGATCGTGAGCCCGGACGGAAAGAAAGCGCACGAGACGGAAAATTATGCGCCCGCCGCCGATGCGGCGCGGCTCGGCCGCGAATGCGGCGAAGCCCTGCGCCGCGCCGCCGGTCCCGGCTTCTTCTGATCACGGCGCCGGACGGCGCCGTCAGGCCGTCTGCTTCATCGAGCCGAGGCTGCGCGACGGCGGCAGCATGACGGAAACCGTTGTTCCTTCGCCGGGCCGGCTCTCGATCCGGAGCACGCCGCCATGCAGCTCGACGAGGCGCTGCGTGATCGGCAGGCCGAGGCCGGTCCCGCCATAGCTCCGCGTCGTCGCCGGTCCTGCCTGGCCGAAGGGCTGGCGGGCACGCTCGATCTGCTCCTCGGTCATGCCGATGCCGGCATCGGCGACGCTGATGATCGCGCCGCCATCGGTGCCGTGCCCCGCGGTGATGGTGACGGCGCTGCCGTCGCGCGAGAATTTCACCGCGTTCGAGAGGATGTTGAGGAGGATCTGCTTCATCGCGCGCTGATCCGCCCAAAGGCGAATGGATTGCGGGCCGAGATCGGCGGCGATACGGATGCCGCGTTCGCGCGCGCGCTCGCGCACCATCGAGAGACAGGCGGTCACCAGATCGGCGATCACGACCTCTTCCTCGTAGAGTTCGAGTTTGCCCGCCTCGATCTTCGACATGTCCAGAACGTCGCTGATGAGGTCGAGCAGGTGCACGCCGCTATTGTGGATGTCGTGCGCGTATTCGAGATATTTCTTGTTGCCGACCGGGCCGAACTTCTCGTTCTGCAAGATATCCGAGAAGCCGATGATGGCGTTCAAGGGCGTGCGCAGCTCGTGGCTCATATTGGCGAGGAACTCGCCCTTGCTGCGATTGGCGATCTCCGCCTGGTTGCGAGCGTCGATCATCTCCTGCTCGACGCGGCGGCGCTCGGTCACGTCGGAATAGACGGTGACGAAGCCGCCCGAGGGCATGCGCCGGCGCCGCGTCTCGATGACGCGGCCGCTGAGCGTCGTCCGCTCCGAGGTCTCGGCCAGCTCCGTCCGCACGCGCTCGATTCGCTCCCGCACCTCGCTCTCGATGTCGACCGGGCCGAAATCGCCGCGCACGGCCTGCAGGCGCAGAATGTCCTCGAAGCGCGTGCCGTGCCCGACGCCCGAAGGCAAGTCGAGCATCGCGACGAAGCGGTCGTTCCAGGCGAGCAGGCGATGGTTGCGATCGAAGACGCTGAGGCCCTCGCCCATATGTTCGAGGGTGCTCTGCAGCAGCGCCGATTGCTGGACCAACTTCGCCTCGTTCCGGCGCAGCTCCTGGAGGTGCTGCTGCCGCCGTTCGAGGAGGCCAACCAAAAGCCAGGTGAGGCTGCCGATCGTGAAGGCGATGAGGGCGCTGAGGACGAGATAGTCGCGCCGCTCACGATGCCAGCGGCGCAGGAGCTGCGCCATGTCGACGGTCACCGAAACGATGAGCGGCTGGCCGGCAATCGCGCGCGACCGGACGATCTCGCCGTCGCCGGATACCGGCGCCACCGCCGACGGCGCCGCATCCGCCGGGGGCTCGCTCGCGACCGGAGTGCCGTCGAGAAAGCGCAGCGCGATGCGGTAGCCGTTATCGGGCGCGGCCGCCGCGAACGCGTCGGCGAAGGATTGGACCGGGACCGCCGCGGCGAGGACGCCGTGGAATCCGCCGGGCAGCGACAGGCGGCGGCTCATGAAGAGGAAGGGACTGTCGCCGGGCCTCCACCGCCGCGGCCGGCTGAGATGGAGCGCGCTGCCGCTGTCCTTCATGCTATCGAGAAAATCGCTTCGAGAAAGATCGGCCAGTCTGCCGCTCGACAGCCCGCTGCCTGCGACCGGCCGCCCGGCATCGTCGAGGATGAGAAGGTCCTGGACGGGCGTCAGCCGCGCATCCATCCGGTGCAGAAGCTGCCGGATTTCGGCGCCGTCGATCGGCGCATCGCGATAAGTCGTCGCGAGCGCCTGCTCGATGTCGCCGAGCATCGCATCGACGGAAAGAAGCGTGCGCATCGTGTTCTGCTGGGCCGAGCGAAGCAGGTTGCCCGCACGCGCCTCGGCATCGCCGACGATCTGGCGGTGAGCGCGCAGCGAGGATTGCGCCAGAATGCCGGCGAAGGCCAGAATCAAGACGGCGGAAAAGGCGACGACGGCGTGCTTCAGCCCGAGGCGGCGCCTCAATGCGTGCAGCGGCCGGCGCTCAGATGGATCGAACAAGGCCCGCATGACGGCCGACCATCAAGATCCCCCCGACGCACCGCTCGGCCGCGCGGCCAGAGCGCGTGCGTGCTGCTCGCGCCGGACGCCGTTGGTTGCATGTCATTTGCGCAGGCCGGCCAAGCGTAACGATTTAATAGTTCATTGGCAAATGTTAACAAACCGTTTACTACGATCGGGCCGCTATCCGGAGTGATGGCGCCGCAGCCGCTTCTCGAAGCGCCGGCCATAGCTCGACATGGCAAAGCAGCAGACGAAGAAGACCAGCATCGAGAAGACGTAGCCCTCTTTGGCAAAGCCGAGCCAGGCCGGGTCCTTGAGCGCCTGGCTGACCGCGCCCAGCAAGTCGAAGAGGCCGACGATGGTCACGAGCGTCGTGTCCTTGAAGAGGTCGACGATGTTGTTGACGAGACCGGGCACGACATAGCGCAGCGCCTGCGGCAGGACGACGAAGAGCTGGACCTGCCACCAGCGCAGGCCCACCGAATAGGCCGCCTCTTCCTGCCCGGCCGCGACGCCCTGGAGGCCGCCGCGCACCGTCTCCGCCATATAGGCGGCATTGAAGAGGACGAGCGCGATGAGCGCGCGGATGAGGCGGTCGACGCTGACGCCGTTCGGCAGGAAAAGCGGCACCAGCACGGCGGACATGAAAAGGACGGTGAGCAGCGGCACGCCGCGCCAGAGCTCGATGAAGCCGACGGCGAGCAGGCGGACGATCGGCAATTGCGAGCGGCGGCCGAGCGCGAGGAGAATGCCGAGCGGTAGCGATCCCGCCACCGTCACGAAGGCGATGATGATGTCGAGCATCAGCCCGCCCCAGAGATTGGTGTCGACAGGGGGCAGGCCGGGCAGGCCGCCGGCGAGAAGGATGCCGGCGAGCAGCGGGAACAGGGTCAGCAGCAGGACGAGCCAGAGCCCCCGATGCCGCGTCCGGTCGCGCATGACTGGCGCGCTGAAGACGCCGAGAAGCACGGCCGCGAGATCGACCCGCCACCATTCCGAGAACGGGTAGTGCCCGTAGAAAAACGTCGGCAGTCGCATGCGGATGAAAGTCCAGCAGGCGCCGTCGCCGGTGCAGGCCGAGCGCGCGGTGCCGCCGATCGTGGCGTCGGTCACGGCCCAACGGATGAAGGGGGGCAGGATCAGCGCCAAAAAGCCGAGGACGAGAAGAGTGAGCGCCGTGTTGCCGACCGAGCCGAAGAGGTTGAGTCGCAGCCAGCCGACGATCCCGGCGCCGCCTCCGCGCGCTGGGCGCGGCGGCACGAGCGGCCGCGCCCCGGACGGGGTCTCGACGGCGAGCGGCGGCTGCATGCCGGGCGCCGGCTCCAGCATTTCGCCTTCGATGAGCGCGGGCTGGCGCGGTGGCATGGATCAACGCTCCACCAGCGCGACCCGCCGGTTGTACCAGTTCATGAAGGCCGAAGTGAGCAGGTTGATGGCGAGGAAGATGGCCATGACGATGATGATCGTCTCGATCTCCTTGCCGGCCTGGTTCATCACCGTGCCGGCGAAGATCTGCATCACCTCGGGATAGGCGACGACGGCGCCGAGCGTGCTGCTCTTGATGATATTCAGATATTGGCTGGTGAGCTGCGGCACCATGATGCGCAGGGCCTGCGGCAGGATGATGAGGAAGAGCCGCTGCCCGGTCTTGAGGCCGAGGGCTTGCGCCGCTTCCGACTGGCCCTTCGAGATGGCTTCGATCGAGCCGCGGACGATCTCGGCGATGAAGGCGGCGGCATAGATCGAAAGGCCGAGCCAGAGCGCCACGAATTCGGGCGGCACCTGCGTCCCGCCGCGGATGTTGAAGCCCTTCAGCGTCGGCCAGTCGATGTGATCGACGCCGGCCGCGAAGAGCGCCAGCGCCAGGACCGGCAGGAAGAGCGCGTTGGCGCCGACTCGCCGCGCGCCGACGCGGACGCGCCAGAGGAAGGGCGTCGCCGCGAGCGCCAGAAGGGCAAGGCCCGAAAGAAGCCCGCCATGGGGCGTCATCACTGCGTTCGGCAGATAGGCGCCGCGGATGTTCAGCAGCATTCCCGCCGGCAGCACGATGCTCTGGCGCGGCGAGGGCAGCGTCTGCAGCACGGCGAAGTACCAGAACACGATCTGGATGAGCTGCGGCGTGTTGCGGATGAACTCGACGAAGGAGAGGGCGATGTTGCGGACGAGCCAGTTGGCCGAGAGCCGCATGATGCCGATGAAGAGGCCGAGCAGGGTCGCCGCGACGATGCCGCAGGCGGCGACGGCGATGGTGTTGAGGAAGGAGACGAGGAGGGCCCGCCCGTAGGTGTCGGCCTCCGACCACGGCACCAGGCGGAAGGGAATGTCGAAGTTCGAGACGTCCCACAGAAAGCCGAAGCCGAAGGACATGTTGCGCCGCGCGAGGTTGTCGCCGGCGTTCGAGACGATGTACCAAGCGACCGCCGCCGCGGCCAGCAGGAGAAGCCATTGGCCTGCATAGGCGCGCGGTGACGGCCGCCTTACCATGTCAGTCGATCGGGCGTTCCATCAGTACCAGGAGTAGGGGTACATCAGCCCGCCCTTATTGTAGAGGTTGTTGAGCCCGCGCGGCAGGCCCAGGCCCTTCGAGCCGAAGGTCGCCTCGTAGACCTCGCCGTAATTGCCGACCGCCTTCACGATCTTGTAGGCGAAATCGTTGTCGAGGCCGATCCCCTTGCCGAGATCGCCTTCGAGGCCGAGGAACTTCTTCACCTGCGGATCGGTCGAGGCCTTCCTCACCTCGTCGACATTGGCCTTGGTGATGCCGAGCTCCTCGGCTTCCAGCATGGCGAAATGCGACCAGCGGACGATGTTCGTCCACCGGTCGTCGCCCTGGCGCGTATGCGGCCCGAGCGGCTGCCGCGAGAGCGTCTCGGGCAGGAAGATCCAATCATCCGGCTTCTTCATCGTCGAACGCGCCGCGGCGACGCTGCCGCCGTCATCGGTATAGCCGTCGCAGCGTCCGGATTCGGCGGCGGCGAAGGCCTCTTCGGGCTTGTCGAAAAGCAGCGTTCCGATCTTGATGTTGTTGGCGCGATTGTAATCGGCGATGTTCGTTTCGAGGGTCGTGCCGGTGAGCAGACAAATCGTGGCGCCGTTCAGATCCTTCACATGCTGCACGCCGAGGCTCTTGCGCACCATGATCGTCTGGCCGGTGTAGAAATTCGGCGTCACCTCTTCGAGGCCGAGCTGGCCGGCGCGGGTGAGCGTCAGCTCGGAATCGCGGATCAGCACGTCGATCTCGCCCGATTGCAGCACCGAGAAGCGGACCTTCGAGGTCGTGCCGATATATTTCACCTTCTCGGGATCGCCAAGCACCGCCGCGGCGATGGCACGGCAGAGCGCCACGTCGAGCCCCTGCCACTTGCCCGAGGAATCCTGGTAGGCGTAACCCGGAATGCCCGTATCGATGCCGCAGATGAGCTGGCCGCGCTTCTTCACCGCGTCGAGGGTCGGGCTCTTGACCTCGGTCTGCGCCGAGCTCGCGCCGATCTGGGCGAGAAAGGCCGCCGCCGCGAGGCCGCAGACGGCGAGCATGTTCCTGGATCTCATCATGGTCCTCCCTGAGTTTGACGGCTTGCAAGGTGTGCGATCTTCTGCCTTCCGAAAAGCCTGCTTTCGCGGAAGTGTGACGCGGAACGGCGAATTGATAAAGGGCAAAGACGGGTAAGGAGAATTCAGAGGATGCCGAAGCGCGCGAACACATCGGCGAGCTTCTCGCCCCGCCGCAGCGCCTCGCGGGTCTGGTTCTCGCCCGTCACTTTGGCAAGGGCGGCGGCGATGATCTCGTCCTCGATCGCGCGCGGAATGACGACGACGCCGTCGGCATCGCCGAAGAGAAGGTCGCCCGGCGCGACGCGGACGCCGCCGCATTCGATGGGTACATCGATCGCCATGACCTTGCCGCGGCCTTTGGAATCGAGCGGACCGATGCCGCCGTGGAAGACCGGAAAGCCCATCTTGCGAATGGCGCGCACGTCGCGGACGAGCCCGTCGGTGACGCAGCCGGCGGCGCCGCGCGCGGCGGCGGCGGTCGACAGCAGCTCGCCCCATGGCGCGATGCGGCCAGAATAGCCGCAGCCCAGCACCGCCACCTCGTCCGCTTTCAGATCGTCGATGAGCTGAATTTCGAGACTGTAGGGGTTCTCGCCCGGCTCGACATGGAAGACCTCCATGTAATAGCCGGTGCGCGCCCGCCCGAGCAGCACCTTCTCCTCGTCGAGGGGCCGGATGGTCGGCCGCATCGCTTGATGGCGATGGCCGGCCGCGTCGAGCGTATCCGAGAGGACGGAGGTGAAGAGCGTTTCGCGGATCGTGGCGAGGGGATGGCGCATGGCGTCTTCCTCAGAGGGCGTAGTCGGGCTCGCTCCGGTCGAGCAGGCGCTTCAAAGCGGCGAAATGGATCTCGCACGGCGCCGGCTTGTTGCCGAGCGCCTTCGTCCTCGCGAATTGCCGCAAGGTCTTCTCGAGAACCGCCGGCGTCAGCGGCTTCAGCTTGCGCCCGGTCCAGAGCGCATAAAGCTGCACCTGACAGGCGCGTTCGAGGTAATAGAGCCGGTCATAGGCCTCGGCGACATTGGCGCCGGTGACGATGACGCCATGTCCCGCCATGAGAAGGATGGTCTTGTCGGGCGCCATGGCCGCGGCGAGGCGTTCGCCTTCGCTCGGATCCTCGGCAAGGCCGGCATAGGCGTCGTCATAGGCGAGAAAGGCCGCCATCTTCGCTTCGGTCTGGCCGATCATCTGAAGCTGCGGATCTTCGAGGCGCGCGAGCGCGCTCGCAAAGGGCATGTGCGTGTGGAGGACGACCGCCGCATCGGGCCGCAGGCGGTGGAGGGGGGCATGAATGCAGAAGGCCGAGCGCTCGACCTCGCCCTCGCCGGCGACGATCTCGCCATCATAGGTGACGGTGAGAAAGCTCGCCGCCGAGACCTCCGACCAGTGCAGGCCGTAGGGGATGACGTAGAAGCGGTCGCGCGATCCCGGGACGGCCATCGTGAAGTGGTTGCAGATCCCCTCATGGAAGCCGTGCCGAACCGCGAGCCGATGCGCCGCGGCCAGGTCGATGCGCGCCTGCCGCTCGGCGCCGAGCGCCGCCGCCGCCTGCACTCGTTCCGCCGCCACGTTCATCGCCTCCGTCCTCGCGTCAGTCGTCATAGGGCACGGCGACCGCCTCGGGATCGGTCTCGTGCCGCCGCCAGTAGGCTTCGCGCAGGCGCATCGTCAGCGCGCCCGGCGCGTCGTTGCCGAGAATGCGGCCGTCGAGCCGCGTCACCGGGATGACGCCGCCCGCCGTCGAGGAGAGGAAGATCTCGTCGGCCTGGCGCAGCTCCTCGGCGCTGAGCTTGCGCTCGCTCGCCGGAATGCCGAGGCTGCGGCAGAGTTCGAGGACGGAACGGCGGGTTATTCCTTCCAGCATGCCGGCATCGGGCGTCGCGACCGCGCCGGCGCTCACCGCGAAGACGTTGAAGCCGGGTCCCTCGGCGACATTGCCCTCGAGGTCGAGCAGGATCGCCACATCGGCGCCGCGGTCATAGGCCTCCTGCTGGCTCTTCACCATGTCGAGCCAGTGATAGTTCTTGACCCGCGGATCGACCGAGCGCGCTGGGATGCGGGCGAAGGAGCCGATCGTCGCATGGATGCCGCGCTCCTGCTTCTCCGGCGTCGCCAGCCAAATGAAGGGCAGGGCGTAGGCGATGAACTGGTTGCGGCAAAGGCGCATGTCGCGGCTGCCGGCAGGCGGGCGGCCGCGGGTGCAGACCATGGCGACATAGGCCTCGCGGAGCCCCGTGCGGCGCACGCAGTCGATGAGGATCCGCCGCATCTCGACCCGGTCCTCGGCGGGCTTCAGCCGCAGCGCCGCCATCGAGGCGAAGAAGCGATCGAGATGGGCGTCGAGGCGGAAGAAGCGCCCGTTCCATACATGCGCCACGTCGTAGGTGACGTCCGAGCGGGTGAAGCCGAAATCGAGGACCGATATCTTGGCCTCCTCGATTGGAACGAAGGCGCCGTCGAGATAGGCGACGCCGGCTGCGGGATTGACGATAGGCGGGATGGCGGAGGCTGCGCTCGTGTCGCCTTGCAGGTGGATGGCCGTCATCGGATGCATCCTTTCACGCGGGCGAGAGGCCCCGTCGGCGCCAGCTTGGGGCGGCAATGGCCTCGGCGTCAACGGCAACGGCAGGCTGCTTTACAGGACCCTCGCCGAATGCAAGAAAGACGCGCCGCGATCAACCAGGCAGGGCGAGGGATTGGCAGGCCATGGCAAAATCGGGAAGGGGAGGTGCGCGGCTGCGCATCCACGTCGTCAACAACGCGAACTCCGCCCCCGTCTATCACGTGACCGAGGAGAAGTTCCGCGCCGCGGCGAAACGGCATCCGGGCGTCGCCAAGGGGATCGTGCTCACCTTCGGCACGGAGCCGGAGGAGCGCGACGCCAATCTTGCCGAAGCGGAGATCCTGCTCGCCGGCGGTTTCAACATGACCGGGCTCGCCGCCCGCGCGCCGCGCCTCAAATGGGTGCAATCGACGAGCGCCGGGGTCGAGAAGGTCGTGCCCCATATTCCGCCCGGCGTCGTCCTCACCAATGCGAGCGGCGTCCACGGGCCGAAAGGCGGCGAATATGCGATGACGGCCTTGCTGATGCTGAACCATCGCGTACCGCATTTCGTCACCAACAAGCCGTTGGCGCGGTGGGACCAGGCCTTCGCCACGCCGATCGCCGGCAAGACCGTGCTGATGGTCGGCGTCGGCGCGATCGGCAGCGCCGCGGCAAAGCTCGCCAAGCGCTTCGGCATGCGCGTGCTGGGATTGGGCCGGACGGCACGCCCGGATCGGCTCTACGAGCGTGTCTACGCGCCGAAGGACCTGCACAAGCTGCTGCCGAAGGTGGATTTCGTCCTCGTGACGGCGCCGCTCACCCCGGCGACGCGCGGCATGATCGGCAAGACCGAGCTCGACCTCTTGCCGCGCCATGCCGGGATCGTCAATCTCGGGCGCGGTCCCGTCATCGACAATGACGCGCTGGCCGAGAAATTGACGAAGGGAGAGCTGTCGGGCGCTGTCCTCGACGTCTATCCCGAGGAGCCGCTGCCGGCGTCCTCGCCGCTGTGGCGTGCGCCCAACCTCGTCATGAGCCCGCATTGCGCCGTCGACGACGCCAGCGCCTATGCGGCGCGCGCCCTCGATCTCTTTCTCGACAACCTCGGGCGCTACCGCGCCGGCCGCAAGCTTCTCAACGTCGTCGACCCTGCCCTCGGCTACTGATTTTTCGTCGTGTCGGAGCCGAGGCGAGGACCGATCCGCGCTTTGGGTCACCGCCAGGGGATGCCGTATTTGGCGGTGAGCGTCCGCCCGCGTTTGATCGCCTTTCGCCGCGCGGCCCATTCGCGCAAGGCCGCCCGCCCGGTCTCCTCGGCGACGAACGCGCCGACGATCACGACCGCCCACAGGATGCCGCCCGTCATCACCACGCCTCCCCGCCCGCTCAAACGGCAGGCCGCCGATTCCGGGTGTCGGTTCACCGCGCCGATCGCCGCGGAACATCGCGTCGGGCGCGATTATCAACATGGTGTGCGGCAGCATCGTGACAATCGCAAAAAAGATCGTGACTATCGCGAAAAAGAATGTGGCCAAAAGGAGGTGGCGCGGCCGCTGCAGGCTTGTCCTTGCGTTTTCGCTCGCGCCCCTCATCCCCGCGCCGCTATGCTCGCGCAATGATCCTCGATCGCGCGGCATGGTTCGTCCGATACGCGAGCGGCTGGGATTGGTGGCGGTGGTCGGCGCTCCTCGCCATCTGCTGCCTGCTCTTGCCGCTGCTCTGGCGAATCGGCGCGATCTGGGCAAGCGACCAACCGCCGCATTGGCGCCTCGCGCGCTGGGACAGCGCGGGCCTCGCCCCGGATCCGGCAGCGAGCCCCGAGCCGATCATCCAGTTCTATGCGGCGCGTACATGGGGCTGGCGCGGCATCTTCGGCGTGCATAGCTGGGTGGTCTTCAAGCCGCGCGGCGCCGCCCGCTATTTCCGTTACGAGGTGGTCGGCTGGGGCGTCGATGCCGGCGCGCCGGCGGTGCGCGAGAGCACGCGCGCGCCCGACGGCTATTGGGCGGGCAATCCGCCGGTTCTCCTCGCCGAGAAGCGCGGCGATGATGTCGATCGGCTCATCGAGCGCCTGCGCGAGGCCATTCGCAGCTATCCATTCCCTGCCGAATACCGGCTGTGGCCGGGGCCGAACAGCAACACCTTCACCGCCTATCTGGCGCGAGCGCTGCCGGAGATGCATGTCGATCTGCCGCCGACGGCCATTGGCAAGGACTATCT
This sequence comes from Alphaproteobacteria bacterium, assembly GCA_021325525.1. Taxonomy (GTDB): domain Bacteria; phylum Pseudomonadota; class Alphaproteobacteria; order ATCC43930; family CGMCC-115725; genus URHD0088. The sequence continues at coordinate 8,831 of JAJPHB010000030.1, read as the reverse complement.
GCCGCCGGGCGAATTCGCTGCGCGCGCCCCGACCGGCAGCGGCTTCCAGCTTTCGCTGCTCGGCCTCCTCGGCATCACCATCGGCCCGCGCGAGGGCATCGAGCTGAACCTCCTCGGCCTCGTCGTCGGCCTCGACTTTCTGCATCCGGCGCTGAAGCTGCCCTTTGTCGGCCGCATCGGCGTCGCGGCTTGAGGACCTCCCGTCATCGCAGCGTCAGAGCGCCGCGCTTAACCGCTGCCATCCGGCGATGTGCTATTCTCGGCACCCCCGACCCCGGCGGGCAGCCGTGAACCCGAGCCATGTGATGACGCGCCGCGGACTCTGTGTTCTGCTTGTCCTTTTCTCGTTCTCGGCCTTGCCGGCGATGCCGGCGGCGGCGGCGACCCCGCCTTACGCCGTTCGCGACATCCCCTTGGGAATGACCCTTTCCCGGTTCCGCTCGCTGCCGCATCCCGACGCCCGGATGCGCGCGCTGGCGCGCATCGAATGCTCGAACGATCCGACGGCGGCCGGGCTCGACGCGCTGCGCCTCACCTCTGCCATGGTGGAAGCCGACGTCATCAAATGCGGCTATTTCATTCCGGGCCCGGAATATGGCAAGCAGGGGCTTGTCGCCGCCCCGATGGAGTATTTCGGCGAGCAGGTGACGCCGCTCTTTCTGTTCTACCGCCTGCCGGGCACCGCCGAGCATGCGCTGGCCCAGATCACCTTCGCTCTCGGCAACAGCCGCGGCGATCAGCTCATCGCGCTCTTCTACCGCGCCTTCGGCAATGCGCCCTCGCTCGAAGTGAGCGCCGTGCCAACGAGCTTCGGGCCGGATCTGGCGGACATCACCTATGTATGGACGAACGGGGTGAGCACGCTGCATCTCGATACGCTGACCGTGGTGTTGAACCAGATGAGCGTCGTCTTCACCGACAATCGCTTGTGGGGCGATCTCAGCAAACGGCTCGACACGATCGATCGCATGAAGCGGGCCGCCGAACGCGAGGCGGTGCTGCAGCGCCAAGCCGCGGGCGGCGACAAAAGCACGGCCGACAAGGGAAAGGCCGAGAAGTCCGAAAAGGGCAAGGCCGACGAGAAGGAGAAGGAAGCGGCAACCGTCTCCGGCGCAGAGCCATCGACGAGCGACCGTGATACGGCGGCGCCCGAGGCCGCGGAAAAGACGCGCGCGGCCGCCAAGCCCTCTCCTGCTGCCGTCGAGCCTGCGCTTGCCGGCATGTCGCCGCCCGATACCGCCGGTTCGAGCGGCGCCGCAGCAAACTCATCGCCGACGCCGAGCTTCATCGAACCGCCGATGACCCTTCCGCCCATATTCGGCGGCTTCACCTTCAAATGACGGGCCGGCAACGATGAGCCGGCGGCAGCAGGCGCGTGCGGCGGTGCCGAGCCGTTCGCCGCTCTGGCAGTTTCTCTTGATGAGTGTCGGCATCGCGATCGTCGTCGCGAGCGCGCTCGGCCTTATCGGCTTTACCTGGATACGCCTGCGCCATCGCGTCGAGCCCGCATCCGAGGCGCGGCTGGCGGCGTGCCTCAGCGACAACATGATCCCGGACCTGTCGGTGACGGGGGAAGCGCTGATCGAGCGCGCATGCGAAGAGAAGGCGAAGGACCCGGCTTCGCTGGTCGCACACTGCATTCTGAGCCGCAGCGCCGATCTCGCCACCGATGAGGGGGCGCGCGCCGTCGCGAGCCGTTGCGGCGTGCAATTGTCGCTGCAATAGGCGAGGTCTATCGGCTAACGCCTTTGCCCGCCCCAGTTGATGGTCGGGCCCGCAGAGCGCGGCGCCGGCCGGATTTCCGCCTGCGTGAAGGATGCCGGCGCGCTCGCCGCCGCCGCGGTGTCGCGCGGCGGCGCATGCCGGCTCGCCGCCATGACGCAGAGGGCAGCGGCGATGGCGAGCAGCGCGAGATGCAGCCTGATCAGCCGCTCACGGCGGCCGAGCTCGTCCTTCTCCATGCCGACGAGGATAGCGTCGAGCGGTTTCGGAGCCGTTAAGCCCGTCGCGCTCGCCCGTCCTCCCAGCGGGTCAGAAGAGGCCGGCGATCTTGCCGTCCCGGGTGACCTCGATATGGTTGGCGGCGGGAACGCGCGGCAGGCCCGGCATCGTCAGGATCTCGCCGCAGATGGCCACCACGAATTCGGCGCCGGCCGAAAGGCGCAGCTCGCGCACCGGAATGACGTGCCCCGAGGGCGCACCCTTCTGGTTCGCATCGGTCGAGAAACTGTACTGCGTCTTGGCGATGCAGACCGGGAAATGGCCGAACCCCTTCTCCTGCAGCTCCGCGAAGCGGTCCCTGACGCTCTTGTCGGCGGTGATGTCGCTGGCGCGATAAAGCTTTTGCGCGATCGTCCGCACCTTGTCCCAGAGCGGCATCTCATCGGGGTAGAGCAGCTTCAGATCGGCCTTGCCGCTATCGGCGGTCTCGACGACGGCGCGCGCCAAATCGGCCGCACCCTCGCCGCCGCGCGCCCAATGGTCGGCGAGCACGGCCTGCACGCCATGACGCGCGCACAGCTCCTTGACGAGCGCAACTTCCGCATCCGTATCGGCGCTGAAGCGGTTGATCGACACCACCACGGGCAGGCCGAAGCTCTGGACGTTCTCGATATGGCGCTCGAGATTGCTGAAGCCGCGCCGCACCGCCTCGACATTCTCGGTCTTCAAGGCGTCCTTGGCGACGCCGCCATGCATCTTGAGCGCGCGCACCGTCGCCACCAGCACGACACAGGCGGGCCGCAGCCCGGCCTTGCGGCATTTGATGTCGAGGAACTTCTCGGCTCCGAGATCGGCGCCGAAGCCGGCTTCCGTCACGACGTAATCGGCGAGCTTCAGCGCCGTCTTGGTCGCGATCACCGAATTGCAGCCATGGGCGATGTTGGCGAAGGGCCCGCCATGGATGAAGGCTGGATTGCCCTCGAGGGTTTGCACGAGGTTGGGGGCGAGGGCGTCTTTGAGGAGCGCCGTCATTGCCCCCGCCGCCTGGAGCTCGCCGGCGCGCACCGGCTTCCTGTCGCGCGTCTGGCCCACGATGATATTGCCGAGCCGGCGCTGCAGATCGTCGAGATTCTCCGCCAGGCAGAAGATCGCCATGACCTCCGAGGCGACGACGATGTCGAAGCCGTCCTCGCGCGGAAAGCCGTTGGCAACGCCGCCCAGCGAATTGACGATTTGCCTCAACGCCCGGTCGTTCATGTCGAGCGCGCGGCGCCAGGTGATCCGCCGTTGATCGAGGCCGAGCGCGTTGCCCCAATAGATGTGATTGTCGATGAGGGCCGCGAGCAGGTTGTTGGCCGCCCCGATCGCGTGGAAGTCGCCGGTGAAGTGCAGATTGATGTCTTCCATCGGCACGACCTGCGCGTAGCCGCCGCCCGCGGCCCCGCCCTTCATGCCGAAGCAGGGGCCCATCGACGGTTCCCGCAGGCAGATCGCCGCCTTCTTGCCGATGTGGTTCAAGGCGTCGCCGAGCCCCACCGTCGTCGTCGTCTTGCCTTCGCCGGCCGGCGTCGGCGTGATGGCCGAGACGAGAATCAGCTTGCCGTCGGGCCGGCTCGCGAGCGACTTCACGTAATCCAGCGAAACCTTCGCCTTGTAGTGCCCGTAGGGACTGAGCTGCGCCGCCCCGATCCCCAGCTTCTCCCGCGCCACATCGACGATCGGGCGCATGGACGCCGCCTGTGAAATCGCGATGTCCGACAATGGCGAGGCGTGCTGGTTGTGTCCCTTGGTCACGTTTCTTCCCCTGTCAAATGCGCGTGGGCCCGGAGCGCCCGCTCGGTCATCGTGCCGGCGGCCGTTCGTGTTTGGAATTTGGTATATCAAATACAAAACCGGCCCGCGAGACAAGCGCAATGCGGGGCAGCGGGGGAGGGACGCGCGCTGACCTGTTGGAGGCCGCCTGCGGGCCGCCTATAGTCGCGAGCAACGAGCCGCGCATCCGTGCGCTGGCGAGGCGAAGGGAGTGACGAAGCCGGTGAAGATCGTCGGTGCGCGGATCTACCTCTTGAGCATCGACGGGCGCCGGCCTGTCATCGTGCAGCTCCTCACCGATGGCGGGGTGAGCGGATTGGGCGACGCATCGCTCGCCTATGGCTCGGGGGCCACCGCCGCCGCCGGGATGATCAAGGATCTGGTCGAGGAGATCGTCCTCGGCGAGGATCCGTTCCGCATCGAGGCGCTGTGGAGCCGCCTGTACGACCACAGCTTCTGGGCGAAAGGCGGCGGTCCCATCGTCTTCGCCGGGATCGGCGCCATCGAGCAGGCGCTCTGGGACATCAAGGGAAAGGCCTTGGGGCTGCCTGTCTACGAGCTCCTCGGCGGCAAGTGCCGCGACCGCGTCCGGCTCTACGCCAATGGCTGGTCGTTCCGCGCCAAGGATACGCGCGAGCTGGCCCGGGCCGCCGAGAAGGTGGTGGCCGATGGCTACACCGCCTTGAAGCTCTATCCTCTGGCCACCGTCCTCGGCGGGCCCCATGGCAAGATTGCTCATGTCGAGCGCCGCAGCCTGCCGCGCGAGGCGATCGAGCTCGCGGTGGCGCGCGTCAAGGCGGTGCGCGAGGCGGTGGGGCCCGGCATCGCCATCATGACCGATATGAGCGCCGAGCTGACGACCGACGCCATCATCGGCCTCGGGCGGCGCTTCGAGGAATACGACATCCTCTTCTTCGAGGAGCCGGTCGATCCCTTCGACGTCGCAGCGCTGAAGAAGGTCTCGGAGAGCGTCGCCATCCCGATCGCGGTCGGCGAGCGGCTCTACACCCGCTACGGCTTCCGACCCGTGCTGGAGCGCCAGGCGGCCGACATCTTGCAGCCGGATATCGGCAATACCGGCGGCATCATGGAGGCGAAGAAGATCGCGGCCATGGCCGAAGCCTACAACATGCGCGTGGCGCCGCATCTCTGCGCCTCGCCGGTGGCGACGGCGGCGACGCTGCAGCTCGATGCCGCGGTGACCAATTTCCTCATTCAGGAAGTCTACCCCTATCGCGTCCCGGAGCATTTCGCGGTGGTCGATCGCCCGCCGGAGCTGGAGATCAAAGGCGGCGAGCTCGCCATTCCGGACCGGCCGGGGCTCGGCGTCGAGCTCGTCGAAGAGCGCGTCCGTCCCTTCCTCTGGGCGGAGTGCGGCGGATGAGCGATTTCTGCAATTCTTTCTGCCGGAAGGACCCTTCTGAATGACCGATCTCGTCCTCAAAGGCGGCCGCGTCATCGATCCGAGCCAGGGGATCGACCGGATCGCCGATGTCGCCTTCTCCGATGGCCGCGTTGTCGGCGTCGGAACCGATCTTCGGCCGGCCGCGGGCGCAATCGTGCGGGATGCGAGAGGCCACATCGTCACTCCAGGCCTCATCGACCTCCACACCCATGTCTATTGGGGCGGGACCTCGCTCGGCATCGACGCGGCGGCGCTGGCCCGGCGCAGCGGCACCACCACCTTCATCGATGCCGGCAGCGCCGGGCCCGGCAATTTCCATGGCTTCCGGCGGCACGTCATCGAGCCGTCGTCAGTCCGCATCCTGGCCTATCTCAACATCTCCTTTCCCGGCATCTTCGCCTTCTCCTCCTCGGTCATGGTCGGCGAGTGCGGCGATCTGCGGCTCCTCGATCTGCGCGAATGCCGGCGCGTCGCCGAGGCGCATCGCGACCTCATCCTCGGCATCAAGGTGCGGGTGGGGCGCCATGCCAGCGCCGATTCCGGCATCCAACCGCTCGATATGGCGCTCGAAGTCGCAGAGGCCTGCGGGCTGCCGGTCATGGCGCATCTCGATTTTCCACCGCCGAGCCGCAAGGATGTGCTCTCGCGCCTGCGCAAGGGCGACGTGCTGACGCATTGCTTCCGCCCCTTTCCGAACGCGCCGGCGAAGCCGGGCGGCGGCGTCCGCGAGGAGGTGCTGGAGGCACGCGAGCGCGGCGTCGTCTTCGATATCGGCCATGGCGGCGGCTCCTTCGGCTTCGGCACGGCGCGCGCCATGCTCGATGCCGGCTTCCTGCCCGACGTCATCAGCTCCGATGTCCATGCCCTCAGCATCGAGGGCCCGGCCTTCGACCTCCTGCACACGATGTCGAAATTCATCTGTCTCGGCATGGATCTCGGCGCGGTCATCCGCTGCGCGACCGTCGCGCCCGCCGCGGCGATCGGGCATCCGGAGCTCGGCAGCCTGAAGCCGGGGAGCCCCGGCGATGCGACGGTCATCGCCGTCGAGGAAGGCGAGTTCACTTACCGCGATGTGCTGGGCGAGCCCTTGCCGGGGCGGCAGAAGCTGGCGCCGCGCGGTCTAGTCGTCGACGGCGCCTGGTGGGAGCACGAGGGAGAGGCGCGATGAGCATGCCGGAAATCGAGGCCTTCGAGCTCGACGGCCGCGTCAAAGGCATTCCGAGCGGCGCCACCGGCTTCCCGCTCGGCGCCATCGGCAAGAAGAAATGGAACGTGCTGCGCGAGGACCTGCCGCTGCCGCTGGCGCTGCTGCGGCGCTCGGCACTGCAGCAGAATGCGCGCTGGATGCGCGGCTTCCTCGAGCGCTCGGGCGCGGTGATCGCGCCGCACGGCAAGACGACGATGAGCCCGCAGCTCTTCCGGCAGCAGCTCGCCGACGGCGCCTGGGCGATGACCGTCGCGACGGTGCAGCAGCTTCGCGTCTGCCGCGATTTCGGCGTGCGCCGCGTCGTCCTCGCCAACCAGCTCGTCGGCCGGCAGGCGATCGGTTATGTGCTGGAAGCGCTGAAGCAGGACCCGGCGTTCGATTTCTACTGCCTCGTCGATTCGACCGCGAATGTCGAGCGCCTTGCCGCGGCGGCGCGCGAGGCGCAGCCGGGCCGCCCGCTCCAGCTCCTCCTCGAAGGCGGCATGGCGGGCGGGCGCACCGGCTGCCGCGATCTTGCCGCGGCGCTCGCGGTGGCGCGCGCGGTCAAGGCGGCGGGGCCAGCCCTCGCCCTGCGCGGGGTCGAAGGCTTCGAGGGCCTCATCCATAGCGATTCCCCCGCCGAGGATGCGCGGGCGGTCGCGCGCTTCCTCGACTTCCTCATCGAGATCGCGGTCGCCTGCGAGCGCGACCGCCTCTTCGCCGACGGGCCGATCATCCTCAGCGCCGGCGGCTCGGCTTTCTACGACCTCGTCGTCGACCGCTTCCGCGGCGCGGGGCTCGCGCGCGATTTCCTGCTGGTGACGCGCAGCGGCTGCTATCTCACCCATGATTCGAGAATGTACCGCGAGGCCTATGCCCAGCTGCGCGAACGCGCGCCGGAGCTGGAGGCGTTGGGTCCCGGCCTCGTCCCCGCCTTCGAGGTCTGGGCCTATGTCCAGTCGCGGCCCGAGCCCCTTAAGGCGATCCTCACCATGGGCAAGCGCGACGTCTCCTACGACGCGGGATTGCCGGTGCCGCTCAAATGGCTGCGCCCCGGCCCCGGCGCCGGCGTCTGCGATATCCGCGAGATCGGGCCCGGCCATGTCGTCACCGGCCTCAACGACCAGCACTGCCACATGACGGTGCCGGAGGCGAGCCCGCTCGCCGTCGGCGACATGGTCGCCTTCGGCGTCTCGCATCCCTGCACGACCTTCGACAAATGGCAGGTGATCCCGGTCGTTGATGACGACTACACCGTCGTCGAAGCGGTGAAGACCTTCTTCTGAGGGGGCGTTCCGGGTTCAGAGGCCGGGGCTGATCGTCTTGAAGATGCCGAGCAGCTCGGCCTTGTCTTCCTTGGCGCGCCCTTCATAGGCCTCGTCCAGCTTCTTGAAGGCGACCATGCTCTCCCTGATCCTCCTGGTGAGGGCAGGGTCGGGCTTCTTCTTCAGGGCGGCGACGTCTTTCTTGATCTGGTCGATCAGCTTCAGCATTTGCTTCTCATGCGCTTCGAGACGCTTCCCCATGGCGGCCCCCTTCCGGTGCTGAAGTGGCTGCATCGAGCCGAGACGAGCTCGCCGGCCGATAAGGGTAAAGCCGAGGGAAGTTTGCCTTGGTGAAATCGTGGCGATCGAGTTTAGCCCCCGTCGCGCCATGTGCCATGCCGCCTCTGCTCCCCGGCAGCGCCGCGCGGCAGGCTAGCTGGCTTCGCTTGCGGCCCAGCGCCCCGTTTTTTCGAGGACGGGCGAATATTCGCGGAACGCCCAGCGGAGCGGCAGCGCGTGCGGCCGGGTCAGGACGCGCTCGATCGCGAGGCGGACGAGGCGCTCGGCGCCGGCGAAAGCCGCGAGCTCGGGCCCTTCCCAGACGATTTCGGCGCGCGCCGCTATCTGCACCGTCGTGCCGGTCGCGAAATCGACGAAGACGAGGCCGCAGCGCGGCTCGACCAAAAGATTGCCGATCGTGTTGAAATAGCGGTTGCCGCCGAAATCGGGAAAGGTCAGATGCCGCTCGCCATCGACCCGCACGAAGCCGGGGCGGCCGCCGCGATGCGAGGCGTCGATGCCGTGATGGGCGGCCTCCTCGCTGCCGCTATAGGCGCTGGCGATGAAAAAGGTATCGGCGGCGGCGATGAGCGCCGCCTCTTCGGCACCGAGGGCCGGCTGCGCCATCGCGCGGCGAGGCTCGCTCGGCGCATCGGCGGCCATGCGCCAGTCGCGCGCCTGGATGTATTGCGGGCAATTGCCGAAGGATTGGCGGACGGCGAGAGTGAAGCCGTCGCCATCGAGCGCCGCGACGACGCCGTTGACGCGGTTGCGGCGGCGCGTCGCGAGATCGATGCCGAGAATGCCGAGGGCGGCGCCCCGCTGCAAATTGCCGGCCAGCGGATCGGCCGGGTCGGGGAGGGCGGCGACGCGCAGGGTCGAGGGATCGGGCGATGTCGCAAAACCGGGCGTGCCCGAGAGGATCGACGCGGTGACCCCGCCT
>JAJPHB010000160.1 GCA_021325525.1 Alphaproteobacteria bacterium | reverse complement strand
CTTGGCGTCCTCAGCGCTGAACCTTCTCACGCGCCCGCTGCCTCGAGGATGGCCCGCAGCCCCGCCCGGTAATCGGGATAGGCGAGGCGGACGCCGAGCTCGCTCTTGATGCGCGCGTTGGAGACGCGCTTGTTGTCGTCGTAGAAGCTGCGCGCCATCGGCGCCAGATCGGCTTCGGCGAAGGGGATGAGCGGCGGCGGCGGCACGCCGAGCAGGCTGCAGGCGAAGGCGATGACCTCTTGCGGCGGCGCCGGCTCGTCGTCGCAGAGATTGTAGGCGACGCCGGGGCGGGGCCGCGCGATCGAGGCTTCGATGACGGTCGCGATGTCCTCGACATGGATGCGCGAGAAGAGCTGGCCGGGCTTGTCGATGCGCCGGGCCGTGCCGGCGCGCACCGCATCGAGCGCGCTCCGCCCCGGACCGTAGATGCCGGCAAGGCGAAAGACATGGAGCGGCAGCCCGTGCCTGCGATGGAGCGCGCGCCAGCCGGCTTCCGCGGCGACGCGCCGCCGGCCGCGCTCGCCGGTGGGGCGAAGCGCGCTCTCCTCGTCGACGAGCCCGCCGCCGCGATCGCCATAGACGCCGGTCGTCGAGAGATAGCCGGCCCAGGCGAGCCTGCCGGCAAGCCGCGCGAGGTCGCCGCCATGATGGCGGAGGACCGGGTCGCCCGCGGCGCCGGGCGGCACCGAGCTCAGGAGATGCGTCGTGCCGGCGAGCGCCGCCGGCGCGTCTGCGAGCGGCTGCTCGCCATCGAAGAGGAAGGTCTCGCAGCCGGCCTCAGCGAGGCGGGCGCGCCCGGCTTCGTCGCGGCAGGTGCCGGCGATGCGCCAGCCGCGCGCGGCAAGACGCCGCGCCAGCGCTTGCGCGCTGTAGCCGAGGCCGAAGCAGAAGAGGCGAGGCGCTGCTTCCGTCATTCGGCGCTCTCGGGAACGGCTTCGAGCTCGCGCGCGACGGCGCTCTGGCGGAGCCGCGCCCAGAGCCAATAGAGGGCGCAGAGCATGGCGCCCGCCGCGACCGGCAGGCGGAGGCCGAAAGCCGAGGAGAGCGTGCCGGTGACGAGGGCGCCGAGGGCGGGGCCGGCGCGGAAGATCATGCCGTAGAGAGCGAGGACGCGGCCGCGCATCGCCGCGTCGACGGCGCTCTGGACGAGGGTCTGCGCGCCGATGCCGCTGACAACGAGGCCGAAGCCGGCGAGGAAGAGGCAGGGGAGCGCGACCGCGAACCGCGTCGTCGCCGTGAAGCCGAGAAGCGCCGCCGCCATCAGCAGCGTATTGGCGAAGACGATGCCGGTCAGCCCTTCCACCCCGCCGCGGCGCACCATCCAGAAGCCGCCGCAGATGGCGCCGAAGCCGACCGTCGCGGTCATCATGCCGAGAGCCTCCGGACCGCGGCCGAATACCTGATCGGCGAAGCCCGGCAGCATCTCGATGAAGCCGCGCGTGCCGAGCGAGGTCACCGCCATCAGCAGCAGGATGGAGCCGATCCCGGTATGGCGGGCGGCGTAGAGATAGCCCTCGGCGACGGCGCGCAGCATGCGCGGGCGCATCGCCCGGCCTTCGCCGCCGGGCAGGTCGAGCCGCGCCAGGGCGACGACGAAGGCGACGTAGCTCAAGGCGTTGAGGGCGAAGGCGAGGGCGACATCGCCGCCGGCGATGACGAGGCCGAAGACCATGGGACCGACGAAGCGGGCGCCGTTGAAGATGATCGAGTTGATGGCGACCGCGGCGGGCAGATCGGCGCGCGTGACGAGGCTCGGTATGAGGGCGAGGCGGGCCGGCTGGTTGACGGCGTTGGCCATGCCGAGCGCCGCCGCCAGGGCAAAGAGGCCGAGAATGCCGAGGAGTTGGAGAGCCGTCAAAAGGGCGAGAAGCGCCGCCTGCAGCATGGCGATGATCTGAGTTGCCCAGATGACGCGGACGCGGTCGCGGCGGTCGGCGAGCGCGCCCGCCCAGGGACTGAGCAGCACGGTCGGGAAGAGGTCGGCGAAGGAGACGAGGCCGAGCCATGTGCCGGAGCGCGTCAACTGCCAGGCGAGCCAGCCGACGGCGACGCGCTGAAGCCAGGTCCCGGTCAGGGAAATGGCATTCCCGGTCGCGTAGATGCGGTAGTTCCGGTTCGCGAAGGCGCGCCCGACATTGGCGAAGCCGTTCAAGTCCTTCCCTCCTCGGCAGCGTCGCCATGGTGCCGCCGGACGGTCGGCGAGGGCAAGCAATCGCCGTGGCGGGCCGGCTCACGCGCCGTTCATTTGGCAAAAGCCAAGCGGCTGTGGCATAGATGCGCGCCGATGACGCGATCGTCCATCCCGCCCGGCCGGGCGGTGCGCGGCGGGCGGTGCGCGTTTGGGATGCAAACCGCCGCTTCGGCGTATAAAATCCACCCTATCCGCAGCCGGCAGCTGCCGATGGCGCTCGGATCGGGGGCTGGGGAACCGGGAAGCTTCGACCGATGAAGCGCGTTCTGATAGCCGTGGCCGTTCTTGCCGTCTTGGCCGGCGCCGGGATCGCCTACCGTGATTACCATTTGACGCCGGCGCCGGCCTCGCTCGCGGCGCCGCCGCCGCAAGCGGTGCCCGTGGTCGCCGCCACCGTCAAGCGCAAGCCCATGCCCGTCGTCATCAACGCCATCGGCACGGTGCAGCCGGTGGCGACCGTCGTCGTCAAATCGCGCATCGACGGCCAGATCGCCAAAGTCAACGTCCATGACGGGCAGGAGGTAAAGGCCGGCGACGTGCTGTTCCAGCTCGACAGCCGCGCCGCCGAGGCGCAGGTGCGCCAGGCGGACGCGCAGCTCGCCAAGGACCGCGCCCAGCTCGCCAATGCCCGGCGCGAGGCGGCGCGCCAGGCGGAGCTCGCGGCCAAGAACTACGCCTCGCAATCGATCGCCGATACGGCGCAGACCAACGCCGCGGCGCTCGAAGCGGCGGTGCGCGCCGACGAGGCGGCGCTCGACAATCTGAAGACGCTCCTCTCCTATTACACGATCACCTCCTCGATCGACGGCCGCGTCGGCGCCATCGCCCTCAAGGAGGGCAACGCCGTCAAGGCCGTGGATACGATCGCGCTGCTCACCGTCAATCAGATGCGGCCGATCTACGTCGCCTTCTCCGTGCCGCAGCGCGATCTGCCGGCGATCCGCGCCGAGATGGGCAAGCGCGACCTCACGGTGACGGCGCAGGCGCCGGGGCAAACGAAGGCCGAGTCCGGCAAGCTCGCCTTCATCGACAACGCCGTCGATGCCAGCACGGGCACGGTCATGCTGCGCGGGCTCTTCCAGAACCCGGCGGAGGATCTGTGGCCGGGCCAGTTCGTCACCACCGCGCTCACCTTGCGCGTCGAGCCGAACGCCCTCGTCGTTCCGGCGCAGGCGGTCCAGGTCGGCCAGGAATCGAGCTACGTCTACGTCATCAAGCCGGACAAGACAGTCGAGCCGCGCACCGTCACGGTCGACCGCTCGGCCGGCGGCGAAAGCATCATCGCCAGCGGCCTCAGCGAGGGTGAAGAGGTCGTCGTCGACGGCCAGCTCCGCCTCACCAAGGGCACGCTGGTCGAGCCGCGGCCGATGGACGCGAAGCCCGGCGGCGCCACCTCATGAACCTGCCGATCACCTGCATTCATCGGCCGGTCATGACGACGCTGCTGATGATGGCGTTCGTCATCTTCGGCCTCTTCGGCTATCGCCTGCTGCCGGTGGCCGCGCTGCCGCAAATCGATTTCCCGACCATCGTCGTGACCGCGGACCTGCCCGGCGCCAGCGCCGAGACCATGGCCTCCTCGGTCGCCGGGGTGCTGGAGCGGCAATTCTCGACCATCTCCGGCATCGACTCCATCACCTCGGTGAGCGGCGAGGGCGTTACCGCCATCACCATGCAGTTCAATCTCGGGCGCAACATCGACGGCGCGGCGCTCGACGTGCAATCGGCGCTGACGACGGCGGCGCGCAAGCTGCCCGTCGAGATGACGACGCCGCCCAGCTTCCGCAAGTTCAATCCCTCGGATTTCCCGGTGCTGTTCCTGACGCTCGCCTCGGACATCCTGCCGCTCTCGACCGTCGACGAGTACGGCGAGACGCTGATCGCGCAGCGCGTCTCGACACTGCCGGGCGTCGCGCAAGTGCAGGTCTACGGCGCGCAGAAATTCGCCGTGCGCGTCCGCGCCAACCCCGAGGCGCTGGCGGCAAAGGGTCTCAGCATCGACGATCTGCGCAACGCCGTCGCCGCCGCCAACTCCAATACGCCGGTCGGCACCATCAACGGGCCGGCGCAGACTTTCACCCTCGAAGCCGCGACGACTCTGTCCGAGGCGGCCAAGTACCGGCCAATCATCGTCGCTTACCGCAACGGCGCGCCCATTCGCCTCGGCGAGGTCGCGTCGGTGGTCGACAGCGTCGAGAATGACCAGGTGGCGAGCTGGTTCAACGGCAAGCGCAACATCCTGCTCGCCGTGCTGCGCCAGCCCGACGCCAACACCGTCGATGTCGTCGACAGCGTCAAGGCGCTGATCCCGATCTTCCGCGCGGCGATTCCGCCCTCGGTCGATCTCGAAGTCGTCAACGACCGCTCCGTGTCGATCCGCAACTCGGTGGCCGACGTGCAGTTCACGCTCGGCCTCACGGTGGCGCTCGTCGTCCTCGTCATCTTCGTCTTCCTGCGCAATGTCACGGCGACGATCATCCCGGCGCTGGCGCTGCCCGTGTCGCTCATCGGCACCTTCGCCGGCATGTATGCCTGCGGCTATTCGATCGACAATCTCTCGCTGCTCGCGATCACGCTCTCGGTCGGCTTCGTCGTCGACGATGCCATCGTCATGCTGGAGAACATCGTCCGCCACATCGAGAGCGGCATGCGCCCCATGGAGGCGGCGCTCAAAGGCTCGGCCGAAATCGGCTTCACCATTCTCTCGATCACGGTCTCGCTGTGCGCCGTCTTCATCCCGGTGCTCTTCATGGGCGGCATCGTCGGGCGGCTGTTCCGCGAATTCGCCGTCACCATCAGCCTCACCATCATGATCTCGGGCCTCGTCTCGCTGACGCTGACGCCGATGCTGAGCTCGCGGCTCTTGAAGGTGCGGGGCCGGGACGAGCGTCACAACGTCTTCTACCGCGCCTCGGAGGCGGCGTTCGACGCCTGGCTCAAAGCCTATTCCTATACGCTGCGCGGCGTGCTGCGCTGGCGCGCCGCCACTCTCCTCGTCACCTTCGCCTCGCTGGGCGCGGCGCTCTACCTCTTCGCCATCGTCCCCAAGGGGTTCTTCCCGATCGAGGATACGGGCCTCATTTTCGCGATCACCGAGGCGGCCGAGGACACCTCCTTCGCGGCGATGAGCGAGCGGCAGAAGGCAGTGGCCGCCGTCATCAAGGCCAATCCCAATGTCGAGGTCGTCAATTCCAGCGTCGGCGCCACCGGCTTCAGCCCGTCGACCAATCAGGGCCGCATCTTCATCAACCTGAAGCCGCATGACGCGCGCAAGGACGATGTCCTCACCGTCATCCAGCAGCTGCGTCGGGCCGTTGCCGCGGTGCCGGGCATGAAGGTCTTCTTCCAGCCGATCCAGAATATCCGCGTCGGCGGCCGCCTCGCGAAGAGCCTCTACCAGTACACGCTGCAGGACGGCGACCTCGCCGAGCTCTATCACTACGCGCCGATCCTGGACAAAAAGCTCGCCGAGCTGCCGGGCTTCCAGGACGTGACCTCGGACCTCCAGATCGGCAATCTCAAGGCGGTCATCGACGTCGACACAGACAAGGCTTCGCAATTCGGCATCACCGCCGAGGCGATCCGCAACACGCTCTTCAGCGCCTTCGGCGAGCGCCAGGTCTCGACCATCTACACCTCCTCCAACGACTACGAGGTCATTCTCGAAGCCGATCCCCAATTCCAGCGCGACCCGGCGGCGCTGTCGCGCATCTATGTCCGCCCGACGACCGGCTCGAACGCGCCGCCCATCCCGCTCGACGCCTTCGCGACGGTGCGGCGCTCGGTCGGGCCGCTCACCGTCAACCACCAGGGACAGCTGCCTTCCGTCACCATCTCCTTCAACCTCGCCCCGGGCGTCTCGCTCGGCGATGCCGTGCAGCGCATCCAGCAGCTCGAGCGCACGATGAACCTGCCGGTCACCATCTCGACCGGATTCCAAGGCACGGCGCAGGTCTTCCAGGAATCGCTGCGCGGCCAGGGCCTGCTGCTGACCGCCGCGGTGCTCGTCATCTACATGGTGCTCGGCATTCTCTACGAGAGCTTCATCCACCCGATCACCATCCTCTCGGGCCTCCCTGCCGCCGGTCTCGGCGCGGTGCTGACGCTGATGCTCTTCCATCAGGATTTGAGCGTCATCGCCATCATCGGCATCGTCATGCTGATCGGCATCGTCAAGAAGAACGCGATCATGATGATCGACTTCGCGATCGAGCGGCGGAAGGTGCCGGGAACGACGGCCGAATCCGCCATCCACGAGGCCTGCCTCCTGCGCTTCCGGCCGATCATGATGACGACCATGGCGGCGATCATGGGAACCTTGCCGATCGCCATCGGCTTCGGTGCCGGCTCGGAGCTGCGCCGCCCGCTCGGTCTCGCCGTCGTCGGCGGTCTCTGCGTGTCGCAGCTGCTGACGCTCTACATCACGCCGGTCGTGTATATCTACCTCGAGAAGGCGCGCGCCTATTTCGGCGGCACGGCGGAAAGCGAGGCGGCAGCGGCGCTCGTTTCCGGCGAAGGCATGGCGACGCCCGGCGAATGAGCGCCAAAGCATTGGGATTGGCGGGGATCATTCCCGTCGCTCTCCTGCTGCTCGTGCCGGCGCCCGCCGCCCACGCGCAGCATTTGCCGAGCGTCGAGGCCGAGCATTATGCGCGCTGCATGGCGGAGGCGCGGCGCGATCCCGCGGCTGCCTGGGACAGCGCGCTCGCCTGGCGCGGCACCGGCGGCGGCCATCCGGCGGAACATTGCGCCGCGGTGGCACTCATCGGCTTGCATCGCTACAGCGAGGCGGGCAAGCGCCTCGACAAGCTGGCGGCCGAGATGGCGAAGGCGCCGGCAGCGCTCCGCGCCGAGGTGCTCGACCAGGCGGGCCAGGCCTGGCTTCTCGCCGGCGACATGGCGCGTGCGGAAAGCGCGCTCACTGCGGCGCTGGCGGCGGCGCCCGAGGATCCGGGCCTCCTCACCGACCGCGCCGAGATCTACGGCGCCGAGAAGCGCTATCGCGAGGCGATCGCCGATCTCGATCATGCGCTGAAGCGCGATCCGGAGCGGATCGATGCCCTCGTCTTCCGCGCCTCGGCCTATCGCGCGACGGGTCAGCTCGAGCCGGCGCTCCGCGACGTCGAGGCGGCGCTCCGCCGCGCCCCCGACGATCCCGACGCGCTGCTGGAGCGCGGCAATCTCCGCCGCCTATCAGGCGATGAAGCGGGCGCGCGGCAGGACTGGCAGCGCCTCGCCGCGCTCGCTCCGGGCACGCCGGCGGGGGCCGCGGCTAAGGACAATCTCGCGCATCTCGAGGCGGGAGCAAGCGGGAAGGCGGCGCCCGCGGGGAAGAAAAAGGCGCCGGCCAAGCCGGAATGAAGCCGCCGCTCGCGAGCGGGAGGCGCAGCGCCTATTCCTTGTCCCCCGCGAAAGGATAGGGGCCGGGGAAGCTGTCGATATAGGCGTGGTGCGTGATGATGCCCGCGCCCGGCACCCAGGCATGGAGATGGAAGGCCGGCGGTTCGAGATCGAAGGTGGCGGGGGCGTCGGGGCGAAGATCGAGCGTCACTTGATGCGCCGTCGAGGGGGCGATGCTGCCGATTGTCCCGGCCCAGCGAATCTGAATCGGGCGGTGGTGGTGGCCGCAGAGCACGCGCTCGACTTGGCGGTGGCGGCGGATCACCGCTTCCATGGCGGCGCCGTCGACGCAGTTGATGCGGTCCATATGGGCGATGCCGGTCGGGAAGGGCGGGTGGTGCATGAAGACGATGGTGGGCCGCTCCGGCGCCTCGGCCAAGCGCCGGTCGAGCCAGGCGAGCTGATCGGCGCCGAGCTCGCCCTCCGTCCGGCCCGGGAGCTGCGTGTCGAGCGCGACGAGGCGGACCGGATGCTCGTCGATGACGTAGCGGATCCGCCCTTCGCGCGGCAGATAGGCGAGATCGCCGAAGACCTCGCGCAAGCTCTCGCGGCGGTCGTGATTGCCCGGAATGACATAGACAGGCATCGCGAGCTTGCCGAGCTCGGCGCGCAGCACGCGGTATTCCTCCGCCTCACCTGCATCGGCGAGATCGCCGGTGGCGATCACCACATCGGGCAGCGGCCGCAGCGCCGCGATCGCCGCGACGGCATTCGCCAGCATGGCGTTGGTCTCGACGACCCTGTTGGAGAGCCGGCCCGGCGGGCGGGCGTGGAGGTCGGTGATTTGCGCGATGAGCACGCGGCGGGGCTCCTCTCGAAGCGCGCGGCCGCGGCGCGGCCCGGCGGGTGGCGCCGCGACGATAGCATCTTCGTGTGCCGCCGCCAGCGTCTTGCGCCGCGGCGGCTGTCGCTCAGAACAGGATGTCGGCGAGATCGCCGCCGCCGGCCGGGGCCGCGGGCGCCCGACCTGCCGCCGCGGCTCCGGCATGCGATGGCGAGGCTTACGGTTTCGCCTCGGCGGAGGCCGGCGCGCTGACGCCGTCCTCGCTCCAGTCCAGCGCGCCTGCAAGCGGCACCTTCTCGTCGCGATATTGATAGGCGCGCGTCCACGGGCGCGGCGCCGGTCCCGCGGCGCTGCGCTTTGCGACCAGCACCTGATGCAGGTCGAGCAGCCCCGCATCGAAGGCGTGCGCCGTGCCGGCCATGAAGATCCGCCAGATGCGATAGCGCTCGGCTCCGGCGGTGGCGATGGCGGCCGCGCGCTTCTCTTCGAGCCGCCGCACCCAGTGCTGGAGCGTCAGCGCGTAGTGCGGCCGCAGGCTTTCGACATCGAGAATGTCGAAGCCGGCGCCCGCCATATCGTAAAGCACGCGCGAGAGATGCGCGAGCTCGCCGTCGGGGAAGACGTAGTTGTCGAGGAAGGCGCCGCCGGCGGGGCCGTTGCCGCGGCTCTCGCGGTCCATTGCCGTGATGCCGTGGTTGAGGGCGAGCCCGCCGGGCTTCAAGAGCCGGTCGATCGTGCGGAAATAGAGGCCGAGATTGCGGCGGCCGACATGCTCGAACATGCCGACCGAGGCGATCTTGTCGAAGCCGGAATCCTCGGGAATGTCGCGGTAGTCCTGAAGGCGGATCTCGATGAGGCCCTCCATTCCCTCGCGGGCGATCCGCCGGCGCGCGTATTCGCATTGCCGCTCGCTCAAAGTGACGCCGACGCCGGTGACGCCGTAATGCTGCGCCGCCCAGAGCAGAAGGCCGCCCCAGCCGCAGCCGATGTCGAGCAGCCTTTCGCCTTGCGACAGGCGCAGCTTGCGGCAGATATGGTCGAGCTTCTGCTCCTGCGCCGTGTCGATGCTCTCGGTCCCGTCGTGGAAGTAGGCGCAGGAATAGACGAGATTGCGGTCGAGCCACAGCGCGTAGAACTCGTTCGAGACGTCGTAATGGTAGCGGATCGCCGCGGCGTCGCGCCGCCGGCTGTGCTTGCCGGCGAGGCGGCCGCGCCAGGTGGCGAGAAAGCGCGCCAAAGCGGCGAGGCGCGGCGCCGCTGCGGCCAGCGCCTCGGCGAGCGCGGCGCCGATGGCGATCACCTCATGGACCGCGCCCTCGACCGCGAGATCGCCCTCGACGTAGCATTCGGCGAGCCGATCGACATCGCCGCGGCAGAGCCGGGCAAGGGCGCGGCGCGATTTGAAGCGCAGCACCACCTTGGGCGCCGCGCCGAAATCGCAGGTCGCGCCGTCGGGGAGGACGAGCCTCAGCGGCAGGTCGCGACCGGCGAGGCGGCGGGCGAGGAAGCGGAAGACGCGATGCTGGAGCGCCATGCAGTCTCTCCCAGGCTGGCGGCCAGCGCGGCCGCGCGCATCGCACTAACGCCGGAAGCGGGCTTGCGGCGCGCGGCGAGATGGCCGATCGTTCGCCGTCCCGCAGCGGAGAGAGTCCATGACCAGCCGACCCAGCATCTTCGTCCTCGCCCTTCTCGCCCTTCTGCCGGCTACGGCTGCGGCGCAAAACCTGCGCATCGCGCTGCAGGACGATCCCGATACGCTCGATCCCGCGAAGAATTGGACCTTCGTCGGCCGCCACGTCCTCTCCTCGCTCTGCGACAAGCTCGTCGATATCGATCCCGAGGGCCGGATCGTGCCGCAGCTCGCGACGGAATGGACGACCGCCGAGGACGGGCTCTCCGTCACCTTCAAGCTGCGCTCCGGCGTCACCTTCCATGACGGCGAGGCTTTCGATGCGGCGGCCGTCAAATTCAATGTCGAGCGCGAGCTGACATTGCCCGGCAGTCGGCGCAAGAGCGAGATCGCCGCGGTGGCGAGCGCCGAAATCGTCGACCCGCTCACCGTGCGGCTCCGCCTCAAGGCGCCCTTCGCGCCGCTCGTCGCGCAATTCACCGACCGCGCCGGTATGATGGTGGCGCCCAAAGCTGCGGCCGAGGCGGGCGACAAGTTCGACCAGCATCCGGTCTGCGCCGGGCCCTACAAATTCGTCGAGCGGGTGCCGCAGGACCGCATCGTACTGGAGATGTATCCCGGCTACTGGAACGCGGCGCGCTATCACTTCGCGCGCGTCACCTTCCTGCCGATCTCCGATGCCAGCGTCCGCTTCGCCAATCTGCGGGCGGGGCAGCTCGACCTCATCGAGCGCCTGGCCCCGAGCGACCTCGAAGCGCTCAAAGCCGACAAATCGCTCGCCTGGGCGGCGGTGACGGGCCTCGCTTATCAGGGCATCACCTTCAATGTCGGAAATGGCGACGGGGCGAAGAACCCCTTCGCCAAGGACAAGCGCCTCCGCCAAGCGCTCGAATTGTCGCTCGACCGCAAGGCGATCGACGAGGTGGCTTTCAACGGCCTCTTCGCCGTCGGCAACCAGCCCTTCCCGCCCGGCACGCCCTATTACGTCGCCGACCGGCCGGTGCCGGGCCGCGACGTCGCCAAAGCGAAGGCGCTTCTCGCCGAGGCCGGAATGCCGCACCCGCATTTGACGCTGCTTGTCCCGACCAACAACGAGCTGCGCCCGGTCGCCCAGCTCGTGCAGGACATGGCGAAGGAGGCCGGAATCGACATCGAGCTGCAGTCGATCGAGCTCATCACCATGCTGGCCGAGGCGCGGCAGGGCAAGTTCGAGGCCGATCTCATCGGCTGGAGCGGGCGCGTCGATCCCGACGGCAACACCAGCCTGCTCCTTGCCTGCGGCGCCGCCGGCAACGACGGACACTATTGCAATCCGGCGTTCGACAAGCTGCTCGAAGCGGCGCGCGAGACGACCGACGAAGCCCGGCGCAAGACCCTCTACGCCGAGGCCGTGCGCATTCTTCTCGACGACCGGCCGATCATCTACCTCTATCACCAGAAATGGCTCTACGGCATGAGCGCGCGGATCACCGGCTTCACGGCCTATCCGGACGGGCTCATGCGCCTCGGCGGCGTCGCGGAAAAGGGCTGAGGCGGCTCAGAAATCGAGATCGGCGTAGTGCTTGGGCGGCGGCGCGCCGGGGATGTGGTCGGAAAGGAGCGGGCGGAAGGAGGGGCGCGACTTGATGCGCGCATACCATTCCTTCGCCGGCTCGTGATCGTCCCAGGGGACGTCGCCGAGATAGTCGATGGTCGAGAGATGCGCCGCCGCGGTGATGTCGGCGAGCGAGAAATTGTCGCCGGCGAGCCAGCGCCGCCGTTCCGTCAGATAGCCGATATAGTCGAGATGGTGGACGAGGTTGAGATGGCCGGCGCGGATCGCGCTCGAATTGGGCTGCCCCAGACCCAAAAAGCGCTTCATCATCTTCTCACCGACGAGGTTCTCCGTCACCTCATGGTTCATCTTGACGTCGAACCAGGCGACGAGGCGCCGCACCTCGGCCCGGTCGATGGGGTTGAGGCCGAGCAGGATCTTCTCGCGATAGACCTCGTCGAGATATTCGGCGATGGCGTGGTCATCGACCAGCACCGCGCCCTCGGGTTCGATCAGCACCGGCACCTCGCCCGCCGGGTTGAGCGCCAGGAACTCCGGCCGCCGCTCCCACACCTTCTCGGCCTTCAGCGTGAATTCGAGGTTCTTCTCCTTCAAGACGACGCGAATCGTGCGCGAGAAGGCGGAGAGCCAGAGGTGGTAGAGGACGCGCATCGATCGGCTTCAATGCAGGCCCGGGGGCCTGAATTCGGCGAGCGGAACGACGGGTGCGCCATAAGGTCCGTCCGCCAGCCTGCGGCAGAGCCGCTGGTCGGCTGTTACCAGAAGAAACCCGTTCCGAAGGGCGAGGGCCAGATACATGCAATCATATACGGTCGCATTCGTTTCGGCGGCGAGCCGCAGCGCATCCGAGGTCAGAGCCGCGCTTTCAAAGACGTCGATCGGGATATCGAACAGCCCGAGCTGCACGGATTGCGCCTGCGTCGGCGTCATTTCCTTCCGGCGCACACGCTTCCAAAGAATATTCGCAGCCTCCGCGAAGACAAGGTCCGGTGCAGTCAGCCGATAATCCCTCGCAAGGAGGAGCCGTGCCTCTGCCGATTCATTCTCGTCCAGGAACCACTTGACCGCGACACTGGCATCGACGACGAACCGCGTCATCGCTCGCGATCTTCGCGGATCAGCTCGGCACTGTCCGAGAATTTCTTGCCCGTGAATTCGGCGCGAATGCGCTCGACCTGCGCGCGCGCCTCGGCCATCGACAGCGGGACGTTGTTTTGCAGGATCGCCTTCACCTCGGCTTGCAATGACCGGCCGTGATTTTTTGCGCGCAGCTTCAGCCTTTCAATGAGCTCGGCACCGAGATCACGTATGAGCAGATCGGTCATACCAAGCCTCCTGATATCAGAATGATATCAGCGCCGCACTCTTGGTGCAAACCCCGACCAAGTCCGTCGGAGCGACGCGGGCGGCGCCTTCGGTTGAAGGGGCCTCTGTCCCTAATCCTTCAGCATCGCCACATGCCCAGGCTGAGAGCGGACGCGGTCGAGCCAAGCCTCCACCGCCGGGAAGCGGGCGAGGTCGAAGTCGCCCTGACCCGCGACATGGGTGTAGGCGTAGAGGCAGATATCGGCGATCGAGTAGCGCTCGCCGACGAAGAAGCGGTGCCGCTCGAGATGATCCTCCATGACGCCGAGCGCGGCGTAGCCCGCGAGGCGCTTCTGCGCGAAGGCATACTCGCGCTCCGGGGTCAGCAGTCCGGCGCGCAGCCAGTGGCGCGCCGTCGCGATGTTGGGCTCGTGATTGTACTGCTCGAAGAATAGCCACTGCAGGACCTGCGCGCGTTCGAGGCGGTCCGTGGGCATAAGCGCGCTGCCCTCGGCGAGGTAGCAGAGAATGGCGTTCGATTCGGGAAGGTAGGTGCCGTCATCGATCTCGAGGACCGGCACGCGGCCGTTCGGGTTCTTCGCGAGGAATTCCGCAGTGCGCGTCTCGCCCTTCAAGGTGTCGATCACGACGTAGCGGTGCGGCTTGCCGAGCTGGGTCAGCACGAGCTCTACCTTGTAGCTGTTGCCGGAGTCGCGATCACCGTAGAGGGTCAGCATGGAGGCTCCCTTCGCCGGCCCCTCACCCCGACCCTCTCCCCGCAAGCGGGTGAGAGGAAGAACGCGAGGACCCTCTCCCCGCGAAAGCGGGGAGAGGGTCGGGTGAGGGGCGGGTCTAATCGTCCCCGACACCTGCCCGACGGATCTCCAGCGAGAGCGGCTGCGGCAGGCTCTTCAACATGTCCTTCGGCACAATCTGCCAGAATTTCCCGAGCTCGCGCTCCCAGTCAAGGAGCAGCTGCTCGGCGAAGCGCGATTGCGTCGCCTCGGCGTGCTCGGCGACGAGGTCCCTGAGGACACCCGCCCAATGCGGAGTCTCGATGCGTCGCCAGATCACGGTATCGGGGTTGATGTTGGTCTCGAACTCGCCTTCGGAATCGTAGACGAAGGCCATGCCGCCGTGCATCCCGGCGGCGAAATTCGCGCCGACGGGGCCGAGGATGACGGCCGTGCCGCTCGTCATATATTCGCAGCCATTGGAGCCGCAGCCTTCGACGACGGCCTCGGCCCCGGAATTGCGCACGGCGAAGCGCTCGCCCGCCTGCCCCGCGGCGAAGAGCTTGCCGGCCGTCGCGCCGTAGAGGACCGTGTTGCCGATGATGGTGTTCTTGTTGGTGGCGAGCGGCGAGGCGGTCATGGGGCGGACGACGATGGTGCCGCCCGAGAGCCCCTTGCCGACATAGTCGTTGGCATCGCCGAAGACTTCGAGCTTCAGCCCCTGCACGGCGAAGGCGCCGAGCGACTGGCCCGCCGAGCCGCGCAGGCGCACCGTGATGTGTCCCGGCTGCAGCCCGCTCATGCCGAATTTGCGGGTGATCATCGAGGACATGCGCGTGCCGATGGCGCGGTGTGTGTTGCGGATGTTGTAGGTGAGCTGCATCTTCTCGCCGACCTCGAAGAGCGCCTTCGCGTCCTTCAGCATCTGCGCGTCCAAGGTGTCCGGCACCTCGTTGCGGCCGTCGAGCGTGCAGTAGCGCGGATATTCGCCGGGATCGGCCTGCGCCAGGATCGGGTTGAGGTCGAGATCGTCGAGATGCCGTCCGCCGCGGCTTACCTGCGCCAGGAGATCGGTGCGGCCGATCACCTCGTTCAAGGAGCGCATGCCGAGCGAGGCCAGAATCTCGCGCACCTCCTCGGCGACGAAGCTGAAGAGGTTGACGACCTTCTCCGGCGTTCCGGCGAATTTGGCGCGCAGCCGCTCATCCTGCGTGCAGATGCCGACGGGGCAGGTGTTGGAGTGGCATTGCCGCACCAGGATGCAGCCCATGGCGACGAGCGAGGCGGTGCCGAGGCCGTATTCCTCGGCGCCGAGAATCGCCGCGATGACGACATCGCGTCCGGTCTTGATGCCGCCATCGACCCTGAGGCGCACGCGGTGGCGCAGGCGGTTCAAGACCAGCACCTGGTGGACCTCCGAGAGGCCCATCTCCCACGGGATGCCTGCATATTTGATGGAGCTCTGCGGCGAGGCGCCGGTGCCGCCGGAATGGCCCGAGACGAGAATGACGTCGGCGCGCGCCTTGGCGACGCCCGCCGCCACCGTGCCGATGCCGGAGCGCGCCACCAGCTTGACGCAGACCTTGGCATCGGGGTTGATCTGCTTCAGATCGTAGATGAGCTGCGCCAGATCCTCGATCGAGTAGATGTCGTGATGCGGCGGCGGCGAGACGAGCGTCACGCCCGGCGTCGAGTGCCGCAGCTTGGCGATCATGCCGTTGACCTTGAAGCCGGGGAGCTGGCCGCCTTCGCCGGGCTTCGCTCCCTGCGCGATCTTGATTTCGAGCTCGCGGCAGTTGTTGAGGTATTCGGCGGTGACGCCGAAGCGGCCGGAGGCCACCTGCTTGATCGCCGAGGCGGCATTGTCGCCGTTGCGCCGCGGCTTGTAGCGCGCCGGATCCTCGCCGCCTTCGCCCGAATCGGATTTGGCGCCGATGCGGTTCATGGCGATCGACAGCGTCTCATGCGCCTCGGGGCCGAGCGCGCCCAAGGAGATGCCGGGCGCGACGAGGCGCTTGCGGATCTCGGTGATGCTCTCGACTTCGTCGGGCGAGATCGCCGCATGGCGCGGGCGGAAATCGAGAAGGTCGCGCAGATTGAGCGGCGGCATCTTGCGCACGCCTTCGGCGTAGCGCTTGTAGGTCGCGTAGGAGTCGCCGGCGACGGCGCTCTGCAGGGTGTGGACGAGATTGCCCTCGAAGGCATGCAGCTCGCCGCCGCGGCGGTAGCGGTAGAAGCCGCCGACCGGAAGGGCGACGACGTCGCTGGCGAAGGCGCGCGCATGGCTCTCCAGCACCTTCACCTGGATGCCGGCGAGGCCGATGCCGGAAATGCGCGAATTCATGCCGGGGAAGAATTCGGCGACGAGGGTGCGCGACAGGCCGACGGCCTCGAAATTATAGGCGCCCCGATAGGACGAGATGACCGCGATGCCCATCTTCGACATGATCTTCAAGAGCCCGTCATCGGCCGCCTTCTTGTAGCGGGCGATCGCCTCGGCGAGGCTCAGCCCGGGAAAGAGGCCGCGGCGGTGCCGGTCGGCGATCGTCTCCTGCGCCAGATAGGCGTTGACGGATGTGGCGCCGACCCCGATCAGCACGGCGAAGTAATGGACATCGAGGCACTCGCCCGAGCGCACGTTGAGCGAGGTGAAAGTGCGGAGCTGCTGGCGGACGAGGTGCGAGTGCACAGCGCCCGTCGCGAGGATCATCGGAATGGCGGCGCGCGCCGCCGACATTGCCTTGTCGGAGAGGATGACATGGGTGCAGCCGCCGCGCACCGCATCCTCGGCCTCGCGCTGGATGCGCCGAATCCCGTCGCGCAGCGCCGTCTCCCCGGCGGCGGGATCGAAGGTGGCGTCGATCTCCACCGCGGTGTCGCCCATATAGGCGCGCATCGCCGCGAATTCGGCATTGGACAGCACTGGCGAATCGAGCTGCAGCAGATTGCACTGACTCGCGTCCTCGTCGAGGATGTTGCCGAGATTGCCGAGCCGCGTGCGCAAGGTCATGACCCGCTTCTCACGCAAGCTGTCGATCGGCGGGTTCGTCACCTGGCTGAAATTCTGCCGGAAGAAATGGTGGAGGCCGCGATAGCCTTCCGACAGCACGGCGAGGGGCGTGTCGTCGCCCATCGAGCCGACCGCCTCTTTCGCCTCCTCGACCATCGGGTGGAGGATGAGCTCCAGCTCCTCGAGGCTCCAGCCGAAGGCGAGCTGACGCCGCCGCAGCTCCTCCCGCCCGAACTCGACCGTCTCGTTCGACTGGCGGATGAGGCTGTCGATCTTGGTGATGTTCTTGACCCATTTCGAAAAGGGCCGGCTCGCCGCCAACATGTCCTTGATGGCGCGGTCGCGGTAGAGCTTGCCGGCGGCGAGGTCGACGCCGAGCATCTGGCCGGGGCCGAGGCGGCCCTTCTCGATGATCTCGGCCTCGTCCAGCCGCACCATGCCGGCCTCGGAGCCGGCGACGAGAAGCCCGTTCTGCGTCACCGCGTAGCGCATCGGGCGGAGGCCGTTGCGGTCCATGCCGCCCAAGACCCAGCGCCCATCCGTCATGGCGAGCGCCGCCGGCCCGTCCCAAGGCTCCATCACCGAATTGAGATAGGAGTACATGTCGCGATGCGCCTGCGGCATGGTGCGCGCGCTGCCGGCGGCCTCGGGCACCATCAGCGACTTCACCATGGGAAGCGGGCGCCCGGCCCGGATCAGAATCTCGAAGACGGCGTCGAGCGACGCCGAATCCGAGCCGCCCACCTGAATGACCGGCTTCACGTCGTCGATATGCTCGCCGAAGGCCTCCGAGGCGAGGCGCGTCTCGTGGCTCTTCATCCAATTGATGTTGCCGCGCAGGGTGTTGATCTCGCCGTTATGGGCAAGGATGCGGAAGGGCTGCGCCAGCGGCCAGGTCGGGAAGGTGTTGGTCGAATAGCGCTGGTGATAGATGGCGAAGTTCGAGACGAAGCGCGGATCGAGCAGGTCGGGGTAGAAGGAGGTGAGCTGCTCGGCGAGGAACATGCCCTTGTAGATGACGGAACGGCAGGAGAGCGAGCAGATGTAGAAATCCTTCACCTGATCGGCGATCGCCCGCTTCTCGATCCGCCGCCGCAGAATGTAGAGGTCGCGCTCGAAGGCCTCGGCATCGCCGCCGCGCGGATCGGCGATCATGATCTGCTCGATCTCGGGCCGCGTCGCGTTCGCCTTCTCGCCGATGACGTCGATATTCACCGGCACCTGGCGCCAGCCATAGATCTGGCAGCCGAAGGAAAGGATCTCGGCCTCGACGATGGAGCGGCAGCGCTCCTGCCCTTCGAGGTCGGTGCGCGGCAGGAAGACCATGCCGACGGCAAGCCGAGCCGCGTCCGGCTGGTGCCCCGTGCGCGCGATATGCTCGCGGAAGAAATCCTGCGGGATCTGCACATGGATGCCGGCGCCATCGCCGGTCTTGCCGTCGGCGTCGACGGCGCCGCGGTGCCAGACCGATTTCAGCGCGTTGATCGCCGCCTCGACGACGTCGCGGCGCGGCCGGCCATCGATCGCGGCGACAAAGCCGACGCCGCAGGCATCGTGCTCCTCGGCGGGATCATAAAGGCCGTGCGCCGCAAGATGCGCGGCATTGGCGCGGAAGTCGTCGGCAAAGCTCATGACGCGCCTCGCGAAAGATCGGGGTCGGTATCGTGCGTCCTTCGAGACGCGCCTTTCAGGCGTTCCTCAGGATGAGAAAAATCGAGCATTCCAACATCGACGGACCTCATCCTGAGGAGCGCCCCGGACAGGGGCGCGTCGCGAAGGACGCATGATGCCGATGCAGGCCCCTTCTTCACTCCGCCGCCTCGGCGCGCACGATCGCGGCAGCGGCCTGCGCCTCCAGATAGCGCTCGATCTGCGCCGCGGCGTCGCGGCCGTCGCGGATCGCCCAGACGACGAGGGAGGCGCCGCGGACGATGTCGCCGGCGGCGAAGACGCCGGGGAGCGAGGTCATCATCGTGCGGTGGTCGATCGCGATCGTGCCCCAGCGCGTCACTTTGAGCGCGGGCTCGCCGAAGAGCGCCGGCACGTCCTCGGGATCGAATCCCAGCGCCTTGATGACGAGATCGGTCTCGAGATCGAACTGGCTCTCAGCGATTGGCTCGGGCACTTGGCGGCCGGAGCTGTCCGGCATCGCGAGATGCATGCGGTGGGCGCGGATGCGGCTGACCTTGCGCTTGCCGAGGAGCGCCTCGGGCGCCGCCAGCCAGACGAATTCGACGCCCTCCTCCTCGGCGTGGCGGACCTCGCGCTGCGAGCCCGGCATGTTCTCGCGGTCGCGGCGGTAGAGGCAGCGCACCGATCGTGCGCCCTGCCGCACCGCCGTCCGCACGCAATCCATTGCCGTGTCGCCGCCGCCGATCACGACGACGTCCCTGCCGGCCGCATCGAGCGCGCCGCTGTCGAACTCCGGCACCGCATCGCCGAGGCCCTTGCGATTGGCGGCGATGAGATAGTCGAGCGCCGGCACGACGTTCTTGAGGCCGATGCCGGGGCAGGCGATGTCGCGCGCCTTGTAGACGCCGGTCGCGATCAGCACGGCGTCGTGCCGCGCCCGCAGCTCGGGAAGGCTCGCATCGCGCCCGAGCGCGAAATTCGTGACGAAGGCGATGCCGCCTTCGGCGAGAAGCGCGTGACGGCGCGCCACGACCTGCTTCTCCAGCTTGAAGTTCGGAATGCCGTAGACGAGGAGGCCGCCGATCCGGTCGTAGCGGTCATAGACGGTGACCTGGTAGCCGCTCCGGCGGAGCTGCTCCGCGGCGGCGAGGCCGGCGGGGCCGGCGCCGACGATGCCGACCGATTGCGCGCGCTCGCGCCGCGGCTTCGGCGGGGTGACCCAGCCCGCGGCGAAGGCGGTTTCGGTGATGAACTTCTCGACCGAGCCGATCGAGACGGATTGAAAGCCCTTCTCGATGACGCAATTGCCCTCGCAGAGCCGGTCTTGCGGGCAGATGCGGCCGCAGATCTCGGGAAAATTGTTGGTCGCGGCCGCGACCTCGTAGGCCTCCTCGACCCGGCCCTCGGCGGTGAGCTTCAGCCAGTCCGGGATGTTGTTCGAGAGAGGGCAATGCACTTGGCAATAGGGGATGCCGCATTGCGAGCAGCGCGCCGCCTGCTCCGCCGCCGCCTCGGTCTCGAACTCCCCATAAATCTCGGCAAAGTCGCGGCGCCGCTCGGCCGCCTGCCGCTTGCGCGGCATCGCCTTCTCGCGCACGACGAATTGCAGCAGCTTCTGCGGCATCGCCCCCCTCGCCCGCGGCGCGGACCCCGCCCGCCATGCCGCTCGTTGGCGAGCCATAGCGCAAATCGGCGCTTCGTGCGAGCGAAAAACACCTCTTATGGCAAATAAGCTTACCTTTTTTTGTGGGTGGGGCGCTGCACGCACCGTCAAAGCAGCAGTTTTGTCGGAGCCGGCATCCATTTAGTCCCGAAACGGACCTTTCGCTCCCGGCGAATTTTCCGCGCCGAGACGCGGCGATTCGCGCTACATCTCGGACGCTCGAACGACCCCGGATGCCAAGAACATGCTTCGACCGTGCCGCTTCTATTATCTCCGGCATGGCGAGACCGACTGGAACCGCGAGCGCCGCTTCCAGGGGCAGACCGACATTCCTCTCAACGCACAGGGCCGCGCCCAGGCCCGCGCCGCTGCGGCGCTGCTGGCGCGCTGCGCCGTCGCCACGATCTGCGTCAGCCCACTCCGCCGTGCGCGCGAAACGGCGCTCATCATCAACGAGGCGCTGCGGCGGCCGATCATCGTCATCGACGATCTGAAGGAGGTGGCGTTCGGGGCCGCCGAAGGCACGCGCATGCGCAATCTTCTGCCCGAGTGGCGCGCCGGCTGGGTTCCGGACGGGGCGGAGAGCTACCCCGGCTTCATCGCCCGCGCGCTGCGCGGCATCAACGCCGCCCTGGCGCAGGAGGGCCCCGTTCTCATCGTCTCGCATGGCGGGACCTATTGGGCGGTCGAGCAGCATGCGCGGCTCGCCCGCGAGCACGCCATCCCCAATTGCGCGCCGCTGCGGCACGAGCCGCCGACGCCGGACCATCCCTCATGGCGGGTCGATCCGGTCGAATGAGCGGCGCGTGTCGAGCCGTTACCGGGGCTGCGCGAGGTGGTCGAGGAGCCCTATCGGGAAGAGCGGCACCTCGCCGCCGACAAGGCGCGCCACCTCGACCCACTCGATGAGGGTGAAGCCGCCATCGCCTTCCAGCAGCTCGAAGCGGTCCTGCTCATAGAATCGGCGCGCTTCGAGGCGGATCGGATAGGCGAAGACGATCTCGTGGCGGGGCGCGGCGTGGCGATCGTCAAGGCTCTCGAAGATCGCGGGCGCGCCTTCGATGGCGACGGCACAGCCGAATTCCTCGCGAAAGGCGCGGTGCAAGGCGTCGGCGGCCGGCTCCATGAAGGCGATGGCGCCGCCCGGAGGCCGCACGCCCGTGAGCCGCCGCGCGCCCTCCGACAGATGCTGGGCCAGAATCTGGCCGCCGCGGCGGGCGATGCCGATCGCCACGGGCAGGACCGCCGCCGGCGGCGCGCTCATCGGGGCAGGCGCCGTGCGGCGGCTAAGCCGCCGTGCGGCGGTTGCCGAAGCGGCCGCCGCGGCGGTATCGATCCATGTAGCTCGGCAGGATGGATTCGACCGGCGTCGGCGTGATGCCGAGATCCTTCAGCGTCAGCGCGCCTTCCGAGACGACGCTGTCGCGGGTGAGGAGGCTCACCTGATCGCGCGTCAAGGGCGGCGTCGGCAACCATTCGAGGAACGCCGCCTCGAATTTGGCGAGGCTCCACGGCAGGTTGACGAGCAGGCGGCGGCGTCCGAGTTCGTTGAGGAGCAGCTTCATCAGCTCGCGGAAGGTATAGATTGCGGGTCCGCCGAGCTCGTAGGTACGACCGGCTGCCTTCGGGTCGTCGAGGGCCCGCACCACGGCATCGGCGACGTCGCCGACATAGACCGGCTGGAACCGCGTCCGCCCGCCGCCGATGAGCGGCAGAGCCGGCGCGACCTGCGCCAGCGCCGCGAAGCGGTTGAAGAAATCGTCTTCAGGACCGAAGACGACCGAGGGGCGCAGGATAACGGCTTCGGGGAAGGCGTCGCGCAGCGCCGCTTCGCCCGCCGCCTTGCTGCGGGCATAGGCGGAGGGCGAGGCGGCATCGGCGGCGAGCGCCGAGATGTGGACGAGATGCTTGACGCCCGCCGTCTTCGCGAGACGGCCGAGGCGAGCCGGCCCCTCGTGATGCACCGCGACGAAGCGTTGCGCCCCGCGCTCGTAGAGAATGCCGGCGAGGTTGACGACCGCCTCGGCGCCGGCCAGCGCCTGGGCGAGGCGCGCCTCGTCGAGGAGGCTGGCGCGGATGCGCGCGATCTGCCCGACATCGCCCATCGGCTGCAGGAAGCGTCCCGCCTCGATATCGCGCATGATGGCGGCGATGACGGCGCCCTTGGCCGCGAGGCGCTGCACGACATAGCGGCCGATGAAGCCGGAGGCGCCGATCACGGCGACCCGCGAATATCCCATTTCGCCTTCTCGCACTCGATGCTTGCCAAGGAGCGGCCGGCAATATAGCGGCTTCCCGAGCACGCGAACAGCGCCGCCGCTCGGCGGCTGATCGGCAGATCGGCAGGGAAGCCCGTTGACATCCGCCGGGGCCGGCACTAATCACAGGCCTTGCCTGCCCAGGTGGCGGAATTGGTAGACGCGCAGGTTTCAGGTACCTGTGGGCGAAAGCTCGTGGAAGTTCGAGTCTTCTCCTGGGCACCACCTCGGGGTCGAGCAAGCGGAGATGAGCGTTCACCTGCATCGCGGTGACCTTCCCGCGGATCTCGACCTGTCCGACGTCGTCGCCCTCGATACCGAGACGATGGGGCTCAATCCGCATCGCGACCGGCTCTGTCTCGTGCAGCTCTCAGCTGGCGACGGGGTGTGCCACATGGTGCAGTTCGCGCCCGGCCAGTATGCGGCGCCGCGCCTCGCCGCGCTTCTCGCCGACCCCGGCATTTTGAAGCTGTTCCATTTCGGGCGCTTCGACATCGCCGTGCTGAAGCGCTATCTCGGCGTGCTGGCGGCGCCCGTCTATTGCACCAAGATCGCCTCGAAGCTGGCGCGGACCTTCACCGACCGCCACGGCCTCAAGGATCTCTGCAAGGAGCTGCTCGGCATCGAGCTGTCGAAGCAGCAGCAATCCTCGGATTGGGGCGCCGAGGATTTGACCGACGAGCAGCTGCGCTACGCGGCCTCGGACGTCCTCCACCTGCACGCGCTGCGCGGCCGGCTCGACGAGATGCTGGCGCGCGAGAAGCGGACCGAGCTCGCGCAGGCCTGCTTCCGTTTCCTGCCCTCGCGCGCCCTCCTCGACCTCGAAGGTTGGCCGGAAGTCGACATCTTCGCGCATTGACGAGCGGCCGATGGTCGCGCCTTCGGCGACGGCCCGGCCCCGTTGGTTGACATTCAAACCGGCATCGGCATAGTGAGCCGCGAGCGTCGGGGATTGTCGCGTCTCGCATCCCCTATATCTCGCTGTCGACCCGCGGGGGCCGGGCCGTCGCAACCCTTCGCCGACACGACGGATGCCATGCCGAAACACGCCGCCATGCCAGCCGAGGAAACGGGCGAGAGCGCCGGCATCCTCGCGGCACGGCGCGTCCTGCGCATGGAGATGGAGGGGCTCCGTGCCTTGCTCGACGGCCTCGATGAGCGCTTCGAGGCGGCGGTCGCGCTGATCGCCGGCATTCGCGGCCGCGTCATCGTCACCGGCATGGGGAAGAGCGGCCATGTCGCGCGCAAGATCGCCGCGACCCTCGCCTCGACCGGCACGCCGGCGCAATTCGTCCATCCCGGCGAGGCGAGCCACGGCGATCTCGGCATGATCGCGGCGGGCGACGCCGTCATTGCCCTCTCCAACTCCGGCGAGACCGCCGAGCTCGCCGATATTGTCGCCTATTCGCGGCGCTTCCGCATTCCCCTTGTCGCGATGACGCGCCGCGCCGCCAGCGCCCTCGCCGAGGCGGCCGATGTCGCCCTGCTGCTGCCCGACAGCGCCGAGGCCTGCCCGATGGGGCTCGCGCCTACCACCTCGACGACGATGATGCTGGCGCTGGGCGATGCCATCGCCGTTGCCCTGCTCGAGCGCAAGGGCTTCTCGGTGACCGATTTCCATGTGCTGCATCCAGGCGGCCAGCTCGGCCGCAAGCTGTTGCGCGTCAGCGACATCATGCATCGGGGCGAGGCGATGCCGCTCGTCGCCGGCGGCACCGGAATGGCCGAGGCGATCCTCGTCATGTCGGCGAAATCCTTCGGCTGCGTCGGCGTCGTCGACGAGGCGGGGCGCCTCGTCGGCATCATCACCGACGGCGATCTGCGCCGACACATGAGCTCCGAGCTCCTCGCCGCCCGAGTCGAGGCCGTGATGAGCACGAGCCCGCGCACGATCCGCCCGCGCGCGCTGGTCGGCGAGGCGCTCAGCCTGATGAATGCCGGCACGCCGCGCATTCTCTGCCTCTTCGTCGTCGAGGATTCCGGTCGCCCGATCGGCATTCTCAATGTCCATGACTGCCTGCGGGCGGGCGCGGCCTGACATGGCGCAGGAGGCCGAGGCTTTCCCACGCCCCAACGTCGCGCCGCTGGCGGCGGAAATGCCGGTGCGCCGGACCGCGCTGCCGAGCGGCCGCTACAGCCGCTTCGTCGCGGCAATGAAGCTGCTGCTGCCGGCCGTCGCGGTGGGCCTCGTCCTCCTCATCGCCGTCTGGCCGCGCCTCGCCCCGGTCATCGGGCATCTGCGCTTCACGGTGCCGAAGATCGACTTGCGCGACGCGCGCGACCTGCACATGGTCAATGCCCGCTACAGCGGCATCGACAAGCACCACCGTCCCTACGTCGTGACGGCCGATGTCGCCCGCCAGCTGCCGAACGAGAGCGATCTCATGTCGCTCGAAGGTCCGAAGGCGGACATCACCTTGAACAGCGGCGCCTGGGTGGCGCTGACCGCCGATACCGGCGTCTACAAGACCCAGCGCCAGCTCCTCGATCTCTACGGCGACGTGAAGCTTTTCCATGACCGCGGCTACGATCTCAGCACCGACGCCGCTCATCTCGATCTGCAGGCCGGGACCGCCGAGGGGCATGACCCCGTCGAAGGCCAGGGAATGCTGGGCGACATCCGATCCGAGGGGTTCCGCCTTCTCGATCGGGGCCAGATCATCGTCTTCACCGGTAAGGCGAAGCTGCACATGATGCCGCGCCCGACCGGGGAGGCGAGATGAGCTGCGCCCGCGCGGCCCTGCTGATCAGCCTCGTTGCCAGCGGTCTCGGCTTGGCGTCGCTCCCGGGCCTGGCGCAGGGCTTCGGCTTTGCCGGGCCCAATGACCGCCGTCCGACCGACATCGAAGCGGATAACGGAATCGAGTGGCGGCAGAACGAGCAAGTCTACATCGCGCGCGGCAATGCGAAGGCGACGCGGGGCACCTCCAGCGTCTCGGCCGACACGCTGATCGCCCATTACCGGCCGGTGCCGAGCGCGGCGAAGCTCGCGGGCGCGGAGAAGAGCGCCGCCGAGGCCTTCGCGCCGCCGCCCAGCGGAACCGGTCCGGCGCCCGCCTCCGGCGGCGGGTCGACCGAGATCTACCGCGTCGAAGCCGATGGCAACGTCCGCCTGGCGACCGAGACCGAGACCGTCTATGGCGATCACGCGGTCTACGACCTCGACCGGGCCATGGCGGTCGTCACCGGCAAGCATCTGCGCCTCGTCACGCCGCGCATCACGGTGACGGCGCGCGACAGTCTCGAATGGTATGACGACCGGCAGATCGCCGTGGCTCGCGGCGACGCCGTTGCCGTTCGCGAGGATGGCCGCCGCCTTGCCGCCGACGTGCTGACGGCGCAGGTGGTGAAGCCGGCCGACGGCACCGCGCGGATCAGCCGCATCGATGCGCAAGGCCATGTTCTCGTCTCGACCGCGAACGAGATCGCGCGCGGCGCGAGCGGCGTCTATAATGTCGACAACGGAATTGCGACCCTCGCGGGAAGCGTCACCATAACGCGCGGCGAGAACGAGCTGCGGGGAAAATACGCCGTGGTCGACATGAACAATAATGTCAGCCGCCTGCTGAGCGCCTTGCCGGGATCCGGCGGCGCGCCGGCCGCGCCCGTCGAGGCCCTCATCGTGCCGCGCTCGACTGAGGAGCCGGCCGCTCCCGCCGCGCCGGCCGCGCGTCCCGGCGCCAAGCATCCACCAGCGGCCGCCAAGTGAGCGCCGCCCTTCCGCACGGCGCCGCGCCGCCGCTCGCAGAGGCGCTGCGTGCGGAGATCGGCCCGCGTCTCGTCGCCGACAATGCCGGGCTCGTCGCCAGCAGCCTCGGCAAGAGCTTCCGCAAGCGCCCGGTCCTGCGCGATGTCAACGTCACGGTCCAGCGCGGCGAGGCGGTGGGGCTCCTCGGCCCGAACGGAGCCGGCAAGACGACCTGCTTCTACATCATCACCGGCCTCATCGCGCCCGATCTCGGGACGATCAGCCTCGACGGGCACGACATCACCGATTTGCCGATGTATCGCCGCGCCCGGCTCGGCATTGGCTATCTGCCGCAGGAGGCGTCGATCTTCCGCGGCCTCACCGTCGAGCAGAACATCCGCGCCGTGCTCGAAATCGTCGAGCCGGTGCACGAGGCGCGCGAGGCCATGCTCGACGCCCTCCTCGCCGAATTCTCGATCAGCCATTTGCGCCGCGCCCCGGCGCTGGCGCTTTCGGGCGGCGAGAGGCGCCGTGTCGAGATCGCGCGGGCGCTGGCGACGCAGCCGCATTTCATCCTGCTGGACGAGCCGCTCGCCGGCATCGACCCGATCGCCGTCAGCGACATCCGCGACCTCGTCGCGCATCTCAAGGACCGCGGCATCGGCGTCCTGATCACCGATCACAACGTCCGCGAGACGCTCGAGATCGTCGATCGCGCCTATATCCTTCACGAGGGCCGAGTCCTCATGGAGGGGCGCCCGTCCGAGATTGTCGCGGACGTCGACGTCCGTCGCGTTTACCTGGGTGAAAGGTTTAGCTTATAAGCCTTTAACCATGGCTTTGTCACAGCGCCTCGACCTTCGCCAAGCGCAGGCGCTCGTCATGACGCCGCAGCTGCAGCAGGCGATCAAGCTGCTGCAGCTCTCCAACATCGAGCTCGCCGCCTTCGTCGAGCAGGAGCTGATCGAGAACCCGCTTCTCGAACGCGAGGAGGGCGAGCCCGAGCGCGATGGCGAGCGGGACGAGCCGGGCGAAGACGCGCCGCCCGCCGCCGATGCCGCGACGCCGCTCGGCGCCGGCGATCCCCCGCTCGCCGGCGACGACATCGAGGCCTGGCGCGATGCCGCCGGCAGCGAAGGCGAGGGCGATCTCGACCTCGCGGGCGATCCGGAAGCGTGGATATTGCGCGGCCGCGGCGAGGCGATGGACGGCGCGCCCGGCGGCGAGGTCGGGCAAGCGCAGCCGACGAGCCTGCGCGATCATCTCCTCCAGCAGCTCGTCATGGAGATCGAATCGCCCGCTGACCGCGTCATCGGCGTCCATCTCGTCGATCTGCTCGACGAGGCCGGATACCTGACCGGCGATCTCGATGGCGTGGCGCAGGCGCTCAATTGCCCGCGCGAGCGGGTCGAAGACGTTCTCCAGCGCTTGCAGCGCTTCGATCCGCCTGGCGTCTTCGCCCGCAGCCTCGCCGAATGCCTCGCCCTCCAGCTCCGCGAGCGCAACCGCCTCGATCCGGCGATGGAGACGCTGCTCGCCAATCTGCCGCTGCTCGCCGCACGCGACGCGGCGGCGCTCATGCGCCTCTGCGGCGTCGATGCCGCCGACCTCGCCGAAATGGCCGCCGAGCTGAAGGCGCTCAATCCGAAGCCCGGCCTCGCCTTCGACGGCGCCGCGCCGCAAGCCGTCGTGCCCGACATCCTCATGCGGCCGCGGCCGGATGGCGGCTGGCACATCGAGCTCAATCCCGAGACCCTGCCGCGCGTCCTCGTCAACAACCGCTACTACGCCACTTTGAGCCGGAACGCCCAGGGCAAGGCCGAGCGGGAATATTTGGCCGAGCGCCTTCAATCCGCCAACTGGCTCGTCAAATCGCTGCATCAGCGGGCGACGACGATCCTCCGCGTCGCCACCGAAATCGTCAATCAGCAGGCGCTCTTCTTCGAGCAGGGCGTGCAGTTTCTGCGGCCGCTCATCCTGCGCGACATCGCCGCCGCGATCTCGATGCACGAGAGCACGGTCAGCCGGGTCACCACCAACAAATTCATGGCGACGCCACGCGGCATCTACGAGCTCAAATATTTCTTCTCCTCGGCGATCCCCGCCTCGGCCGGCGGCGATGCGCACTCCGCCGAGGCCGTGCGGTTCCGGATCAAGGCGCTGATCGACGCCGAACCCGCCGATGACGTCCTCTCCGACGAGCAGATCGTCGAAATTCTGCAGAAAGACGGAGTCGAGATCGCCCGCCGCACCGTGGCAAAGTACCGCGAGTCGCTGCGCATTCCGTCTTCCGTCCAGCGCCGCAGGGAACGGTCGCTGCGCCTTTGACGACGCGGCGGGATGCGGTGCCGCAGGGCAGGCGGGAACAGCGATTGCCCGCACACGGAAGGGGAGGAAGCGTGGCCTGGTTGTGTCTCACTTTTGCCGGCCTCTTCGAGATCGGCTGGGCGATCGGCCTCAAATACAGCGACGGCTTCAGCCGCCTCTACGCCTCTGCGGCGACGCTTGCCCTCATGGCCGCCAGCGTCGTGCTGCTGGCGATCGCGGCGAAGAGCCTGCCGATCGGCACCGCCTATGCGGTATGGACGGGCATCGGCGCCTGCGGCACGGCGATCCTCGGCATGGTTCTCTTCGCCGAGCCGACGGGCGCCCTCCGGCTTCTCTGCCTCGCCCTCATCATCGCCGGCATCGTCGGCCTGAAGCTGCTCACCGGCGAGGCATAGCTCGGGATCGCTTTCCCCGCGGCTCGCGAAGACGGGGCTCGGGGCCGGCTGCGTCATCGAGAGCCGAAGGCGAAGCGATCCAGCCGCCGCTTTTCCGCTTCACCTTGGCCGCAAAGGGGCCATATTGAGCGGCAAGATCATGCGATGCGGTTGAGCGGCGCGCGACACCGCATGCCGCAGGGTTGTCGAATGCGCAGCGGCGCGCCGCTCCGTTCCGCCGCAGGGGGTAGACTTGGCCAATACGATCGCTCTGGTCGATGACGACCGCAACATCCTGACCTCGGTCTCGATCGCGCTCGAAGCCGAAGGCTTCACCGTGCGCTGCTACGGCGACGGCGCCGAGGCGCTGCGCGGCCTCTCGACGCAGCCGGTCGACCTTGCCATTCTCGACATCAAGATGCCGCGGATGGACGGGATGGAGCTGCTGACCCAGCTCCGCAAGCAGAGCGCCATGCCCGTCATCTTTCTCACCTCGAAGGATGACGAGGTCGACGAGCTGCTCGGCCTCAGGATGGGTGCCGACGACTACATCAAGAAGCCGTTCTCGCAGCGCCTCCTCATCGAGCGGATCCGCACGCTGCTGCGCCGCGGCGAATTGGCGCGGGGCAAGGGGCCGGCCGATACCGAGCCGATGATTCAGCGCGGCGAGCTCGTGCTCGACCCGGCCCGCCATCTCTGCACCTGGAAGGGCATGCCGGTCGAGCTCACCGTCACCGAGTTCCTCATCCTGAAGTCGCTTGCGGCGCGGCCCGGCCATGTCAAGAGCCGCGACCAGCTCATGGACGCGGCCTATGGCGAGCACATCTATGTCGACGACCGCACGATCGACAGCCACATCAAGCGGCTGCGCAAGAAGTTCAAGGTGGTCGACGGCGAGTTCGCGCAGATCGAGACGCTCTATGGCGTCGGATACCGCTACCGCGATCGCTGACGCGAAGCATCGGCCGGCGCGCGCGGCGCGTGCCGGGGCGGCGGAGACCGGGCCGGAGACGCGGCGCCGGCGGCGTTTCTCCCCGCTCACCCTGCGCATCCTCGCCGTCAATGTGCTGGCCCTGGCGCTGCTCGGCATCGGCCTCCTCTATCTCGGCAAATACGAGGCGAGCCTCATCGACACCGAGCTGCAGGCGCTGAAGACGCAGGGCGAGATTTTCGCCGCCGCCCTCGGCGAAGGCGCCGTCATCGACTCCTTCGGCGAGGGCGAGGAGCTCATCCCCGAGCTCGGGCGGCAGATGATGCGCCGCCTCGTCGAGCCGACGCGCACGCGCGCCCGCCTCTTCGCGCTCGACGGCCGCCAGATCGCCGACAGCCGCTCGCTCGGGGGCCCCGGCAGCGTCGTCCAGATCCGCGAATTGCCGCCCCCGGACCGGCACGGCGTCATCGGCGGCATCTTCGACGGCATCTACGATTGGATCGTCGGCAAGCTGCCGATCCGCGGCGACCTGCCGGAATACCGCGAGAGCGCCAATCCCAAGGCGTCCGACTATCCCGAGGTCGAGCGCGCCCTTCTCGGATACAGCGCCCAATCGGTGCGGCGCGACCGCGTCAATGGCGGCCTGCAGCTCAGCGTCGCCGTGCCGGTCCAGCGCTACAAGCAAGTGCTGGGCGCCGTCCTGCTCTCGGTCAACAGCGCCGATCTCGAAGAGGCGGTCCGCAGCGTCCGTCTCGACATCCTTCGCGTCTTTCTCGTGGCGCTGACGGTGACGATCTGCCTTTCCCTCTACCTCGCCGGGACGATCGCCCGGCCCGTGCGCCGCCTCGCCGCCGCCGCCGAGCGCGTCCGCCGCGGCCACGGCCGGCAGATCACGATTCCGGATTTCAGCGATCGGCACGACGAGATCGGCGACTTGTCGAACGCCTTCCGCGACATGACGCGGGCGCTGTGGCAGCGGATGGATGCGACCGAGCGCTTTGCCGCCGATGTCGCGCACGAGATCAAGAACCCGCTCACCTCGCTGCGGAGCGCCGTCGAGACGGCCGCGCGCATCGAGGATCCCGTGAAGCAGCGCCGCCTTCTCGCCATCGTCCAGGAGGATGTCGAGCGCCTGGATCGCCTCATCACCGACATCTCCGATGCCTCGCGCCTCGATGCCGAGCTCTCCCGCCTCGAATACGCGCCGGTCGCGCTCGACCGCATGCTGGCGACCTTGATCGAGCTGCACGAGGCCACCTCCGGCGACGGGGCGCCGCATTTGCGCCTCCTGCTGCCGCGAGGGGGGCGCTCCGGCGATTTCACCGTGCGCGGCGTCGAGAGCCGCCTCGTTCAGGTCTTCCGCAACCTTATCGCCAATGCGGTGTCGTTCAGCCCGCCGGGCGGCGCCATCGATCTCGTGCTGCAGCGCGACGGCGATGCCGTGCTTGCCACCGTCGAGGACGAGGGGCCCGGCATCCCGGAGGCGAAGCTCGTCGCCATCTTCGATCGCTTCTACAGCGAGCGCCCGGCCGGCGAGAAGTTCGGCACCCATTCCGGCCTCGGGCTTTCCATTTCGCGGCAGATCATCGAAGCGCATCGCGGCCGCATTCGCGCCGAGAACCGCCGCGCGCCCGACGGTCGCGTCCTCGGCGCCCGGTTCGTGGTGCGGCTTCCGGCCGCTTGAAGGGGGGGGCTGGCTTCGCCATCTTCTAGCGAGGAGAGCGCCGCCGCCTTGATTCTCGGCGGCGCGGAGGGACCGGAGTTGGACCCCCGGCAAACAAATGTTGATGCGCGCCGCCCTTGATCCATGCCAATAATCGCGCTGTGATCGTCATCGGGCGGCTTGCATTTAACCTGATCCGCGAATGGTTTTGATTCACGGCACTTGTGTCGCGATCGACGGCGTCGGGGTGTTGCTGCGGGGTCCGCCCGGCAGCGGCAAATCTGATCTTGCGCTGCGCCTGATCGACGGCGGCGCCCGGCTTGTCTCCGATGACCAGACCGAGCTCCGCCGCGCCGAGGGCGGCATCATCGCCGGCGCGCCGCCCGCGATCGCCGGCCGTCTCGAGGTCCGGGGCGTCGGCATCCTCGCGGTGCCGACGGTGCCGCAGGCGCGGCTCGCCCTCGTCGTCGAGCTGGTCGATGCCGGCCGTGTCGAACGCCTGCCGGAGCCTCTGGCGTGCCGCTATCTCGACTGCACGCTTCCCCTGCTTCGCCTCGCCCCGTTCGAGGCCTCGGCGGCGGCGAAGCTGCGCGCCGCCCTGGCCGCCTTGCGACGGGCGGAGCGCGTCGTCGAGGGAGCACGATGAGCCAAGCCGCCGGCAAAGAGGCCGCGGCGGACGCCGCGCCGCGCGATCGCGTGCTGCTGGTCACGGGAATGTCGGGAGCCGGGCATTCGACCGCTCTCAAAGCGCTCGAGGATCTGGGCTACGAGGCGGTCGACAACCTGCCGCTCTCGCTCTTGCCGAACCTCGTCAATCGCGGCCCCGGTTCGCATCCGCCGCTGGCGATCGGGATCGACATCCGGACCCGCGATTTCGGCATCGCCCGCTTCCTCGCCGCGCTCGACCCGCTGGCCGGAACCAGCGCCGTCGATTTGCGCGTCGTCTTTCTCGATTGCGAGGACGAGCTCCTGCGCCGGCGCTACACCGAAACGCGCCGCCGCCACCCGCTCGCCGGGGACCGGCCGGTCAGCGACGGAATTCGCCTCGAGCGCGAACGTGTTTCACCCTTGCGCGAGCGGGCCGATCTCGTTATCGATAC
Source organism: Alphaproteobacteria bacterium (assembly GCA_021325525.1). GTDB lineage: Bacteria > Pseudomonadota > Alphaproteobacteria > ATCC43930 > CGMCC-115725 > URHD0088. The sequence continues at coordinate 4,799 of JAJPHB010000160.1, read as the reverse complement.
CTCCGCCCTCACGGTCGCCGATCTGAAGCGGCTGCTGGAGGGTCACTTTGCACTCGATGCGGCACCCGGCGTTAACGTCTTCGTGACGTCCTTCTCGTACCGGAATGGCTTGCCGCGCGATGCCGATCTGGTTTTCGATGTCCGGTTCTTCGATAATCCGTATTACGATCCCGTTCTGCGCCCCCTCACGGGTCTCGATCCCGCCGTGGGCGCCCGCATCGCCGCCGACCCGGCCTGCACGCCCTTCCTCGACTCGCTGGCCGCGCTCCTCCTGCCGCTGCTGCCGCGCTACCACCGGGAGGGCAAGAGCTATCTCACCATCGCCATCGGCTGCACGGGTGGCCAGCATCGCTCCGTTTACATCGCCGAGCGGCTCGCCGCCTGGCTGCGCCAGCAAGGGCAGAACGTCCAGGTGGGGCATCGCGATCTCGCCGCGGCGCAGCGAAGCGCCGCCGCGGTCGTCGCCGCATCGGGCGGGTTGAAGGAACTGACATGATCGGAATGGTTCTCGTCACCCACGGCCGCCTCGCCGCGGAGTTCATCGCCGCGCTCGAGCACGTGGTCGGCCCGCAGAGCCAGGTCGCCGCGGTCTGCATCGGGCCCGAAGACGATATGGAGCAACGCCGCGCCGATATCCTCGACTGCGTCAAGGCGGCCGATAGCGGCGACGGCGTCGTGCTGCTGACCGACATGTTCGGCGGCACCCCGTCGAATCTGGCGATCTCGGTCATGGACCGCGCCAAGATCGAGGTGATCGCCGGCATCAACCTGCCGATGCTGATCAAGCTGGCGAGCCTGCGCCAGAGCGAACCCCTCGCCAATGCCGTGCGCGGGGCGCAGGAGGCCGGGCGCAAATACATCAACGTCGCCTCGCAGCTGCTGGCCGATGCGCGGGGGTGAGGCGATGGGCGAGCCTGGCTGATGGACGCCTCCGCCGAGGGCGTCGCGCCGCTCCGGCGTGTCGTCACCATCTGCAACCGGCGCGGCCTCCATGCGCGGGCGGCGGCGCGATTCGTCAAGCTCGCCGATCAGTTCGATGCCGATATCACGGTGGCGAAGAACGGCACCGCCGTCTCGGGGCGTTCCATCATGGGGCTCATGATGCTGGCCGCGGGGCCCGGTACCACGGTCGAGCTGCGCGGCACCGGTCCCGATGCCGAGCGGGCGCTCGCCGCGCTCGCCGACCTCGTCAGCTGCGGCTTCGATGAGGAATGACGTGCCGCCGCTCGACAAGCCCGGACCGCGCGCTGTCGAGGAGCGCAGCTTTCACGGCCTTGCCGTCTCTCCCGGGATCGCCATCGGCCCCATCCATGTCAGCGACCATTTCGACGCGGCGGTTCCCGATTACCGCATAGCGCCCGAAGAGATCGAGGCCGAGCGCGCCCGCTTCGCCGCGGCCGTCGCCGTCTCGATCAAGCAGATCCGCAAGCTTAAGACCAAGGCGCAGAACCTGCCCGACGCGGCGGCCGAGGAAATGGGCTATCTGCTCGATGCGCACCTCGCGATGCTGTCGAGCTCGCGCCTGATCCGCGGCGTCGACCGGCGGATCGCCGAGGAGCGCCGCAACGCCGAGGCGGCGGTGCAGGCGGAGATCGCCGAGATCGGCGAACGCTTCGCCGGGATGCGCGATGCTTATCTCGCGGCGCGGTTCGACGATATCCGCGTCGTCGGCGCGCGCCTGATGCGCAACCTCGTCAAGAAGCCCTTCGAGGGCTTCGCCATGTTGAGGGAGGGAACGGTCATCCTCGCCGAGGAGCTGACACCGGCGGACATTGCCCTCATGGACCCGCGCCGCGTCGCCGGCTTCGCCACGGCGCTCGGCGGCGCCGAAAGCCATACCGCCATCATGGCGCGGGCGCTCGCCTTGCCCGCGGTCGTCGGCGCCGTCGGGCTGCTCGCGCATGCGGAGCGGCGGGAGACCGCCATCGTCGACGGTACGGCCGGGACGGTCATCATCAATCCCTCTGCGGCGACGATCGCGGAGTACCGGTCGCGCCGGGAGGAGCTCCAGCGCGAGCGCCGGCAGCTGGACAAGCTGCGGCGCCTGCCGGCGCTGACGCGCGACGGCGTCGAGATCGGCCTGCAGGCCAATCTCGAACTGCCGCGCGAGCTCGATCAGGCGCTGGCCGCCGGGGCCGCCGGGCTCGGGCTCGTGCGCACCGAGTTCCTCTACATGAACCGCGCCGATCTGCCGGGCGAGGACGAGCAATACGCGACCTACCGCGACCTTCTCGTCGGCATGAACGGCCGCCCCGTCACCCTGAGGACGCTCGATATCGGCGGCGACAAGATCGCCGAATCGCTGGCCGAGGTGAGCGGCGCGCCCGGCGCCAATCCCGCGCTCGGGCTGCGCGCTATCCGCCTTTCGCTGAAGGAGCGCAAGCTCCTCGACACCCAGCTCGCGGCCATGCTGCGGGCGGCCGCGCACGGCCCCCTGCGCATCCTCCTGCCGATGATCTGCACGCTTTCAGAGCTGCGGCGCGTGCGCGAGGCCCTGGCGCAGGTGGCGCGGCGCCTCAAGCGGCGCGGCGTCGCCATCGCCGATCCGCTGCCGCCGCTCGGCGTCATGATCGAGGTGCCGGGCGCGGCGCTTGCTGCCGATGCGCTGGCGGCCGAGGCCGATTTCTTCGCCCTCGGCACCAACGACCTCATCCAGTACACGCTGGCGATCGACCGCGGCGACGAGCAGGTGGCGCATCTTTACGATCCGCTGCATCCAGCCGTGCTGCGCCTCATCCAGTTCGCGATCGAAGCGGCGATCCGCGCCCGCATCCCCATCAGCGTCTGCGGCGAGATGGGCGGCGATCCGCGCTTTTCGGCACTGCTCATCGGCCTCGGCGTCCGCGAGCTGTCGATGGCGCCGAGCAACATTCCTCGCGTCAAGCGCCGCATCCGCTCGCTCGACACGATCGCCGCGACCCGGCGCGCCCGCGCCATCATGGACCAGTGGGATTCGGGGCGAATCGCGGCTCTTCTCGACGATTTCAACACCTTGGCGTAGCGGACGGCGTCCCGCGGGGTCGAGGCCCGCTCGACGCGCTCAGGCGATTGACATAACCTCAGGATGTCGAGGAGCGGGGATGCGATGAGCGAGCTGATTTTTCTGGTCGAGGAGGCGGCGGAGGGGGGTACGTCGCCCGCGCGCTCGGAGAGGCGATCTTCACCGAGGCGGAGACGCTGGAAGCGCTGCGATCGCAGGTACGCGACGCCGTGCAGTGCCATTTCGAACCCGGTTCGGGACCGAAACTGATCCGCCTCCATATCGTCCGCGACGAAGTCATCGCGGCATGAGATTGCCGCGCGACCTAAGCGGGCGAGACCTCGCCAGTCTGCTGGCCAATTTGGGATACCGGATCACTCGCCAAAGCGGCAGTCATATCAGGCTGACAACGGAGCAAAAGGCGAGCACCACGTCACGATACCAGACCACCGGCCGATCAAGCTGGGGACGCTGGCCGCCATTCTCACCTCCGTAGCCGATCGCTTCGGGATGGGCCGCGACGAGCTGGCGGCCGATCTCTTCGAGTAGAGATCGGGCCAGCCTCGTCGTCGGAGCGGAGGAGCTCTGTCAACCCGCCTTTGCGGCCTGCTTCTCCTGCTCGATCTTGCGGCCGATTTCCTCGACCTGAGCTTCGTCGAGCGCCTTCTGCGCCGCCGGGAAGATCTCGTTCTCCTCTTCCTCGACATGGTGCTCGACGCTGCTCTGCAGCTCCTTGATGCCCTCGCGCCAGGTGTCGCCGCCGACGGCGAGCGAGGAGAGCCGCGTCAGCATCTTCTTGACCTCGCCATGCTCCTCGAGCGCCTCGCCGACCATGTCCTTGGTCTCGTCGGCGGATTTGAGGGCCGGATAGAAATGCGTCTCCTCGACTTTCGTGTGGAGCTGGAGCTCGTGCTTCAGCTTGCCGAACAGCTTTTCTTGCTGCTGCTTGTCCTGCGTCTTGTCGAGCTGCGAGAAGATCTGCTCGACCTCGCGGTGGTCGTGCTTCAGCAGGTCCCAGACTTTCATTATCCCTCTCCAACTGTGGCCGGAATTGGCCTATGGTCGGGAAACGGAAGCCGCTCACGCCGTGTTCCGTCGGCCATCCGAGAAGATGCCGCCGCGATGCGCGCCGGATGCGCGCCGGGCGACCTTGCCCCGACCGCGTTGCGCTGCTATATGCCGCCTCGCATCCCCGCATTGCCGCGCCGCGCCGGCTCGATCCTTCCCCCACAGGAACCGTGATGACCACCTTTACCGATTACAAGGTCGCCGACATCTCCCTCGCCGATTGGGGGCGCAAGGAGATCGCCATCGCCGAGACCGAGATGCCGGGCCTCATGGCGCTGCGCCGCGAATACGGCACGGCGAAGCCGCTCAAAGGGGCGCGCATCATCGGCTGCCTCCACATGACGATCCAGACCGCGGTCCTCATCGAGACGCTGGCCTATCTCGGCGCCAGCCTGCGCTGGTGTTCGTGCAACATCTTCTCGACCCAGGACCATGCCGCGGCGGCGATCGCGGCGCGCGGCATCCCCGTCTTCGCCTGGAAGGGCGAGAGCGAGGAGGAATACGAATGGTGCATCGAGCAGTGCCTCCGGGGACCGGACGGCTGGACTCCGAACATGGTGCTCGACGACGGCGGCGATGCGACCAAGGTTCTGCACGACAAATATCCGGACCTGCTGGCGCAGGTGCGCGGCATCTCGGAGGAGACGACGACGGGCGTCCACCGGCTCTACGAGATGATGAAGCGCGGCGAGCTCAAAGTGCCGGCCATCAACGTCAATGACAGCGTCACCAAGTCGAAGTTCGACAATCT
>JAJPHB010000038.1 GCA_021325525.1 Alphaproteobacteria bacterium | reverse complement strand
TAAGCTGTGCCGGGCAGTCGGGAGGTGGCGATGAGCGGGAGCGCGAGCGAGGCCGATCTCCGTATCCGGTTCGAGCGCTATGACGACCGCACGCAGCCGGCCCGAATTCTGCCGCGCTACCGGGCGACGCAACGCCGCAACCCGGCGGCGGCGCCGCTCGATTTTGCGCCCGGCCTCGGCGAAATCGCCGGTCCCGTTTTCGACCCGGATCTGCTGCGGCCGGGCGAGAACGACCTTGCGGCGGCGGCCGGCGGCGGGCGGCGCGCCCTCGGCCAGCTCATCCACCTCTCCGGCCGCGTCCTCGACGAGGATGGCCGTCCTGTGCGCCGCTCCCTCGTCGAGCTCTGGCAAGCGAACGGTGCCGGGCGCTACCGCCACGACGCCGACGAGAACAGCGCGCCGCTCGACCCGGATTTCATCGGCGTCGGGCGCACGATGACCGACGACGAGGGCCGGTACGTCTTTCGCACGATCAAGCCCGGCGCCTATCCCGTGCCCGATTCGGGAAATTGGTGGCGTCCGCCGCATCTGCACTTCTCACTCTTCGGCACGAGCTGGATGAGCCGTCTCGTGACGCAGATGTTCTTCCCGGGCGAGCCGCTCAACGCGCACGACCACATCCTGAACGCCGTTCCCGATGCGGCGGCGCGCGAGCGCCTCGTCTGCCGCGTGGCGGAGAACCCGCTGCTGCCGGAGCCGGCGCTCGGCTTCGCCTTCGACATCGTGCTGCGCGGCCGGGCGGAGACGCCGTGGATTCCGGGATGAGCGGCGGGCGCCTGCCGCCGACGCCCGCGCAAACGGTTGGTCCGTTCTTCCCGCCCCTGTTGGCGCCGGCGGCGCTCAGCGACCTGACGCGGCGGCGGCCGGATGCGCCGCCGGCGCGGGGCGAGCCCGTCCGCCTCACCGGCCGCGTCTTGCAGGAGGGCGGGGGCCCCGTCGCCAACTTCGTCGTCGAGATCTGGCAGGCGGATTGCGACGGGCGTTTCGATCATCCCGCCGATCGCGGCAACGCGCCGGCCGACCGCAATTTCGCCTTCTGGGGCCGGGCCGCGACGGATGGCGACGGACGCTACGCCTTCCGCACGATCAAGCCGGGGCCGGTGGCAGCGGCCGAGGGCGGCTTTGCGGCGCCGCACATCGCCGTGACTTTGCTCGGGTCGGGGCTGATGCGGCGCCTGGTGACGCGCGTCTATTTCCCGGACGAGCCGCGGAACGAGGCCGACCCGCTCTTGCGGAGCATCGCTGATGCGAGCCTGCGGCAGCGCCTCATCGCGCGCCGCGTCGCCGATCCGGAGGCGCCGCCGGGAACGCTGTCGCTCGCCTTCGACATCGTCCTCCGCGGCGAAGCCGAGACGCCGTTCCTCGCGGATTAGGGGCGCAATCGCCATGCGCGGTCCCGTCCTTGCCAGCGCGGCGAAGCAATCGAGCGGCGCGAATTCCGGATTGCTTCGCCTCCGGCTCGGCATGGCGACGGCAGCCTCGAAGGGTCGGCAATGACCGCGCGGCTCGCCGCCTATCGCCTCTTCCGCCCCGCCGCGCCCTCGGGGGGACCGCCACATCTCTGGCTCGAACTGCGCGATGCCGACGGAACCTGCGGCTACGCGCCGCTCGCCCAAGCGGCGGCCGACAGGGTGGCGCGCTCCTGCCGGGACCAGCTTGCGGGCGGAGAGGCCGATCCGCCCGGCTCGCCCAGCCTCGCGCTCGCTCGCCTCGATTTGGAGCTGCGGCGCCTCGGCGTGCCGCTCCAGGCCTGGCTCGGCGCGCCGGAGGCGCGGCGCGTGCCGCTCGCGCGCCGATTCGAGGCGAGCGGATCCGCCGAGGAGACGCTGCGCATGGCGCGCGAGGCCGTCGCGGCGGGATACGAGACGCTGTCCCTGCATGGCGAGGGCGATGAGCCGGACGGTCTTCTCGCGCTCCTGCCGCTGCTCCGGTCCGAGCTCGGAACCGGGATCGCGCTTCGCCTCTGCTTGCCGGGCCGGCTCGATCCCGAGCAGGCCGCCGCGTTGCTTCCTCGGCTGCGGCCGCTGCACCTCGAAGGCGTCTTCGACCCCGTCGGCTCGGTCGCGGCGGCCGAGCGGCTCCCCTCGGGCCTGCCCCCGATCGGCCTCGGCGCCGCCATAGCCTCGCCGGCCGATCTCGCCATCGCCGCCCGCAGCGACCGCGTCGCCCTCGCCATGCTGGCGCCGCTCCAGCATGGCGGCGTCGAGGGCGTGCGCAAGCTGGCGCGCATCGCGCTCGTCCATCAGCTCGAATTGCGCCTCGCCGCCGGTTTCGGCACCGCATGGGAAATCGAGCTCGCGGCCCGCCTCGCCATCGCCCTGCCGGCGGTTGCGGGAGCCATCGAGCCGGGACATGCGCCCACGCCGTCCGTCTTGCGTCGGGGCGGCATCATGCCGACGGACGCGCCGGGCCTCGCCGCGCCGCCGCCGCTCGGAGGCGCCTTCGCCGCCGGTCCCGAGGGGGACCGCTCATGAGCGCGCGGTCCGTCGCCCGTGTCATGCTCCGCCGCATCAAGCTGCCGCTGCGCCAGCTCTATGTCAGCGCCATGTACATCATCGGCGCGACGCAGCGGACGCTCATCGAGATCGAGACGGCGGATGGCCGCGTCGGGATCGGCGAGACGCTCGGCACCGAGGAGGTCTTCCGTCTGGCGGCGGGGCTGGCGCGGAACCTCATCGGCCGCGATGCGCTCGATCGGCGCGGCTTCCGAGAGTCCTTTGCCGGCACCGTCTTCGAGAACCGCAACGGCCGCAACGGCTGGTCGGCCTTCGCCGGGCTCGAACTCGCCCTCTGGGACTGGGCGGGGCGCGCCTTCGAGCGGCCGCTGGCGGCGCTGCTCGGCGGAGTCCTCCGCGGCGAGATCGAGGTCGTCTGCCCGCTCCCCGCCATCGTTCTCGACCGACCCGTCGAGCGCGGGCGGCTTCCCTTGCTCTTCGCCGATCGCGGCCGTATTGCCGACATCATCGCCTGGGCCAAGGCGCAGCGGGCGCAGTACGGATTCTTCTGCTTCAAATACAAGAGCGCGGCAATCAGCGGCGAATGGGACGTGGCGGTCATGGCGGCGCTGCGCGAGGCGTTGGCCCCGATATCCGCCTGCGCTGGGATCCGAACGCCGCCTACCCCCCGGCGGAGGCGATGGCGATCTGCGGTCGGCTGGAAGGGCTCGGCCTCGAATTCTACGAGGACCCGACGGACGGCCCCGCGGGCTTGGCGCGGCTGCGCGCCGGCATCGCCACGCCGGTCGCCACCAATATGTGCGTCATCGCCATCGACCAGCTCCCGAGCGCCATACGCCATCGCGTCGTCGATACGGTGCTGGCCGATCTCTATATGTGGGGCGGCATCGACAACTACCTCGCGCTCGCCGCCGCCGCCGAGGCAAGCGGGCTCGATCTCGCGGTCCACAGCCTCTTCGAGACCGGCATCGGCACCGCCGCCAATCTGCATCTCGCGGCGGCGCTGCCGCAGATCCGGCGGCCCAATGATTGCGGCCTCAATTGGCTCGGAGACGACGCCGTCGTCGAGCCGATGACGATCCGCGGCGGTCGCCTCCCCGTGCCGGCCGGTGCCGGACTCGGGGTCACGCTCGACCGTGCGGCGATCCGAGCCATGACGGTCGAGGAGCGGGAAGTCGCGTAACCCCCGACCTCAGCGGCGGGCGGCTTCGTTCTCGCCGGAACCGCGCGGAGGACGCGCCGCGCGCATCATATCCAGGGTACGAGCGCAGCGATGATGAGGCTGATGAGCGCCAGGGTGAAGGCGTAGCGGTTTTCGCGAATGAGCTCTTGCATCGCCTCTCCTCCGGCTCATCGGGCGTGGACGCAACAAAGTTAACGCGTTCGCGGAGCGCCGCAATTCTCCCTTGGGGCGACGCCGATACCGCCCTTCGCGTCTTCTCCCCCTCTTCGGTGAGGAACGTCCTCTCTCCCTTCCGGATCGGGCGCGGCGCGGCGATGGCTCAGCGCCGGTCGCGCGCGACCTCGGCGATGCTCTCCTCGATGATCGTCAGCGCCGCCTCCATCTGCTCCCGCGTCGTCACGAGCGGCGGCGTCAGGGTGAGCACGTTGCCCATCGTCGTCTTGAAGCTGAGGCCGCGGTCGAGGCAGCGATAGAGCACGGCTTCGGCGGCATCGGCGGCGGGCTCCTTGCCGGCGCGGTCGCGTACGAGCTCGATGCCGATGAGAAGGCCGCGGCCGCGAACATCGCCGATGATCGGATGCCGGTTTTTCATCTCGGCCAGCCGTTCGAGGGCGAAGGCGCCGACGGTGCGGGCGTTCTCGACGAGGTCCTCTTCCTCGATGATCGCGATGGTGGCGAGCGCGGCCCGCGCCGTCACCGGGTTCTTCTCGTGCGTGTAATGGCCGAAGGCCCAATCGCCGGCGACATCGAGCTCGGGCTTGGCGATGACGGCGGCGATGGGCAGCACGCCCCCGCCCAGCGCCTTGCCCATGACCAGAATATCGGGGACGACGCCGTCATGCTCGCAGGCGAACATGCGCCCGGTCTTGCCGAGCCCGGTCGGAATCTCGTCGAAGATGAGGAGCGTGCCGTGGCGGTCGCAAGCCTCGCGCACGGCCTGCCAGTAGCCGGGCGGCGGCAGATACGGCACGGCGCGCGCCGGCTCGGCGATAACGGCCGCGACGTCGCCCTCGCGCTCCAGGACATAGGAGACGAAGCTGGCGCAGGTCATGCGGCAGAGCGCGAGGTCGGGCTGGCCGTCGCGCTCGGGATAGCCATAGGCGCAGCGGTAGCAGGAGAAGGGCGCGACGTGCTCGGTGCCGCTGAGGAGCGGCCCGATCGGTCCCGAGCGGAACAATTGCTCGCCGCCGACGCTGGCTGCGCCGAAGCCGGCGCCGTGGAAGGCGTCCCAGAAGGAAACCGTCTTGTGCCGTCCCGTCGCGGCGCGCGCCAGCTTCAGCGCGACCTCGATCGCGTCGGAGCCGCCAGTCGTGAACAGGACCTTGCCGAGCGTCCCGGGGCTGACCGCCGCGAGCTTTGCCGCCAGCGCCACCGCCGGCTCGCAGGTGAAGCGGCGCGGCGCGAAGGGAAGCGCATCGAGCTGCGCCTTGATCGCGGCGATGAGGCGCGGGTGGCCATAGCCGATGTGGTGGACGTTGTTGCCGTGAAAATCCATGTAGCGGCGGCCCGCCATATCCTCGATAGATGCCCTCGGCCTTGGCGATTGCGGAAAGGCAGGGGGTGGAGACCGATTGATGGAGGAAATAGCGGGCGTCCTCCTCGAGAAGCCGCGCCGTCGCCGGATCATGGTTACGCTTCGCCCACGCCGCGCGGCGCGAGGAGCGGTTGACGTCGCCCTCCGAGGCGCGCGGCGCGCCCTGCTGCCACGACCCGCTCATCCCCGTTGCCCTCTCCCGGCTTCTTGCCTCATGCGGTTCTTGCCAGCTCCGCCGCCGTGTCGTCGAGCGCCTTGCCGAGCCGGCGCGCCAGCTCGGCGATCTCGTCCTCCTCGATGATGAGCGGCGGCGAGAGGGCGATGCGGTCGCCGATGACGCGCAGAATGAGGCCGTGCTTCTTGAGGTTGCGGCTCAGCATTGCCGGAAGCTTCAGCGCCGGGTCGAAATGGCGCCGCGTCGCCTTGTCGGCGACGATCTCGATCCCGGCGATCATGCCGATGCCGGCGACATCGCCGACGAGCGCGTGATCCTTGAAGCGTGCCAGCGCGCTCTGCAGCTTCGGCCCGAGGCGGCCGACCCGAGCGACCAAATCCATCTCGGCATAGATGCGCAGCGTCTCCATGGCGACGGCGGCGGCGACGGGATGCGCCGCGTAGGTGGTGCCATGCGCGAAGCTGCCGAGCTTGCGGCTCTCCGCCAGCATCGCCTGATAGATCTTCTCGTTGACCATCAGCGCCGAGATGGGCTGGATCGCCGCCGAGAGCGCCTTGGCGCAGGAGATCATGTCGGGGCGCAGCTCGAAGGTCTCGCTGCCCCACATCCGGCCGGTGCGCCCGAAGCCGCAGATCACCTCGTCGGCAATGAACAGCACCTCGTATTTTTGCAGCACCGCCTGGACCTTGGCGAAATACGTGGCGGGCGGCAGGATGGCGCCGCCGGCGCCCATCACCGGCTCGGCGATGAAGGCGGCGACCGTGTCGGGTCCTTCGGCGAGGATGAGGTTCTCGAGCGCGCTTGCCATCCGCGTCGCGAAATCCTCTTCGCTCTCGCCCTCTTCGTGCATCCCGTAGTAATGCGGGAACTCGGTGTGGCGGAAGGGCGCGAAGGGGAGACCGAAATCGGCATGCATGTCCGGCTTGCCGGAGGCGCTGATCGAGGCGCAGGTGCTGCCGTGATAGCCCATCTTGCGGCCGATGATCTTGTGCTTGCCCGGCCGGCCGATGGCGGCGTGATAGTACCAGGCGAGCTTGATCGCCGTGTCGTTCGCCTCCGAGCCCGTGCATTGGAAGACGACCTTCGACATCGGCACCGGCGCGATGCGGATCAGCGCCTCGGCGAGGTCGATGCCGGCCTCGTTCGAATGGTGGCGATAGGTGTGGTAGTAGCCGAGCGTGCGGATCTGCTCGCAGGCGACCTTGGCGAGGCGCTCATTGGCAAAGCCGAGCGAGGCGCACCAGAGGCCGGCAGCGGCGTCCATGAACTCGCGGCCGCTGTCGTCATAGACATAGATGCCCTTGCCGCGCGTGATGACGACCGGGCCTTCCGCCTCGTGCCGCGCGAGATTCGTCTGTGAATGGATGAAATGCGCAATGTCGCGCGCCTGAATGGAATTGGGGGCGGGATGGTTCATCGCGGCTCTCCTGGCAGGCTCGCCATTCCGCGTCACAATACATCGCCGGCGCCGCCGCCGCGATGCGATCGAGCGCGCGGATGCGAATGCGGGAAGCGGCGCGCTCGCCGCCGGCGGTTGCAAAAACCAGACTCGCTGATCGGCGCGCTTGGCGGTAAGCTCGTCCGGCCGAGCCGCGATGGGGGCATGGGACCATGCGCGAGGGGGACGGCACCGATATCATCAGAGGAGCGGCGGGGCGATGCCTCTCCGTCGTGTTGCCGCGGGCGGGCGGTTTCCGCCCTTGCGCCACGGGGATGCCGTCAAGCGCCCGGGCGAGGAGTGCCGGCGCGCCGCGACATGATCGAACCCGCACGCGGCGCGCTCCTATAGGAATATTAACCATATCCCACGCGAATCCCGATTCGGATGCGCAACGCAGTGCGGATCCGCGGGCTATGGGGCGTCTTTCAATGCCATCCCTTCGCTTCGGGAAAGCCATTGGCCGGGCCGGCTCGTATCGGGGCGGCGAGCGGCGGCCGTTCGGCCCTCCAGGAATCGGCGCGTGATTCCGGCGCGGTCCATCGCGGCGGCGGAGCCGTTTGCCGAAGAGTCCGGCCTCGACTACCTGACGAGCGAGACGCATTGCGACCGGCTGGCCGCCCGCATCCGCGACGAGCTGGCGCGGCGGCGCGGCTTCGTGCTGGTGAGCGGCGATCCGCCGCCCGATGCGAACCTCTTCGCGCCGCGCCTGCAGGGCAGCGAAACCGGGCTCCGCGTCACCGTCCTCCGCTGCCATTCCGGCATGGCCTTCGAGGAGCTGACGAGGGCGTTCGGCCAGGCCCTCGGCATCGCGCTCGGCAGCGAAAGCACGGGGCGGCTGTGGCCGATCGTCTCGCATCTGATGATGGAAGCGCGCAGCGGCACGCAGCACATCCTGGCGCTCGATGCCGCCGATCTTCTCGCCGCCGATGTCTTCGGGCAGCTCTGCCGCATTGCCAAAATCGACGAGCCGCCGCTTCTTCCGGTTCTGCTCTTCGCCAAGGACAGCTTCGCCGCACGCCTCGAGGAGCCGCCGCTGGCGATTCTCAAGGCCGCGATCACGGCGCATTTTCGCTGGCAGGATCTGCTGCCGGACGAGGTCGGCCTCTTCATCCGCCGGCAATTGGCGGAGGCGGGCGAGGCCGATCTCTTCACGCCGGACACCATCGACGCGATCGCCGTGTCGTCGGCTGGCGACCCGGTTCTGGTCAACCGCCTCGCCCGCGGCACGGTCGAGTTCCTGCGCCGGACCGGCGCGCGCCTCGCCCTGCCGGCCGCCGAAGCGGGCTCGGCGGAGGAGAAGCTCGCACAGGCGACGAAAGAGAAGCCGATGCCGGCGCCAGCCGAGGAGAAGCCGGTCGCGGAAGCGCCGTCCGCCGGCAGCGGTGGCGCCCGCAATCCCGCCGATGCCGCGCTGAGCCCGCGCGCCGCAGCCGTCGTGACGCTCGATGCGCTCGCCCGCGAATGGACGAAGGATCGCGATGCCGCGCGCGCCGCCGAGAACATGCCGGCGCCCGCCGCCACGGCGGATGCGGCGGCAAAGCTGGCGAAATCCGGCAAGACGTCCTCGCCCCGGCGACGGCGGGCAACCATTCGCGCCGCCGTTCTGGCTTATCTCGTCGTCGTGGTCGCGTCGGGGGCGGCCGCTCTCTATCTTTTTGGTCCGAGCGGCTGGCATGAGGCAGGGCAGGGCGGCGATGCCGGATCGGCGAGCCTCGGCTACCAGCCCCAGCCGAGCGCCGTGGCGACGGTCGCGGTTGCCGTCCAGAACGTGCCGCAAGCCCCGCCGAGCGGCGCCTCCTCGGATGCGACCTCGGTTGCGGCGTCCGCCGCGGCCCCGGCTGCAGCGACCGCTTCCGCTTCCGCCGTCGCAGCCCCCGAGGCGATGCCTCAGGCGAAGGAGCCGCCGGCGGCGCCGGCGGTGGCGAGCGCCGCGCCCATAGCCGAACCCGCCGACGCGGCGCCGCAGCCCGATGCGCCGGCGCCCGACCAGGCATCGGCGCCGAGCGACGATACAGCGTCCCCGACCACGGCATCGCCGGAGACGGTTATCGCCGCCGCGCCGCCGGCGTCGGCCGAAGCACCGCCGGCGGTAGCGGCGGCGGCGGCGCCTACGGCCGCGGCTGCGGCGCCGTCGGCTGCGCCGCAAGACGCGTCGAAAGCCGCGACGCCGCCGCCGGCCGCGGCAACGGCGCCGACATCCGGCACGCCGGTGGCGATGCTGCCGCGCGTCGAGCCGCCGGCGCCGCAATCCGCGGGCATGGCGCCGCCCGCGCCGGCGGGCACCCCGACCGCGCCCGACAATCATCCGTCGCCGCCGCCCGGCCCCCAAACGGCGCCGCCCGATCTGCAGGCGCCGCCCGCTCCTCGCCTCCCGGCCGCCGAGATCGCCATTCTTGTCGGCCGAGGCGAGCAGCTCCTCGCCGCCGGCGATATCATCTCCGCTCGGCATTTCTTCGAGCGCGCGGCGGCGGCCGGCGATCCGAAGGCGGCGTTCGGGCTCGGCAAGACCTACGATCCGCTCTTCCTGCGCGAGATCGGCGTCCGCGGCGTCTCCGGCAATCCCGCCGAGGCGGCGAAGTGGTATCGCACGGCGGCGCTGTCCGGCGATGCCGAATCGAGCGCCCGGCTGCGCAAACTGATGGCGCTCTATCCGAAATGAGCGTGGCACCGGCGGTTGCCGGGTTTCGACAATGAGGTGAGGATCAGACATCATGGAGAAGACATCCCGAACGGCAAGCTTTGCCCCGGCGTGCCGCGTCCTCAGCGCCGCTCTCGTGCTGGCCTGCGGGATTTCAGGCTTGGCCCGCGCCGAATCCCTGGTCGAGCGCGAGAATCGCGGGCTCGTCGAGATCATCACCGGCGGCAGCGATCTCACCTCGATCCAGATGGCGCAGGATCTCGCCGCCATCCTCGATGACGGCGCGACGCGCCGCATTCTCCCGGTCATCGGCCGCGGATCGACGCAGAACCTGCTCGATCTGCGCGCGTTGCGCGGCATCGATATCGGCGTCATCCAGACCGACGTGCTCGACGCGGCGCGCAAGCAGCGAGCCGTTCCGGCGGTGGAGAATTCGATCTCCTATATCGCCAAGCTCTACAATGAAGAGCTGCATGTGCTGGCGCCGGCCTCGGTCCACGACATTGCCGAGCTCGACGGCAAGAAGGTGAATTTCGCGAGCACGGCGGCGATCACCGGCCCGGCCGTGTTCGACCTGCTGAAGGTCAAGCCGGTTCCGGTGTCCGAAGATCCGGTCACGGCGCTGCAGAAGCTGAAATCCGGCGAAATTTCCGCCGTCGTCTACCTTGCCGGCAAGCCGAGCTCGCTCTTCGGCGGGCTGGCGAATCAGGCGGGACTGCATTTCCTCTCGGTCCCGCTCAAACCCGAGCTCGCCTCCGCCTATATTCCGGCGCGGCTGACGGCGGAGGATTATCCGAACCTCGTCCCTGCCGATGCTCCGGTCGACACGGTGGCCGTCGGCGCGGTGCTGGTCGTCGCCGGATTGCAGCCCGGCACCGAGCGCTACCGCAACGTCGCCAATTTCGTCGACGCGTTCTTCACCCAGTTCCCGCGCTTCCAGGAGGCCTCGCGCCACCCGAAATGGCAGGAGGTGAACCTGGCCGCCGAGCTGCCGGGCTGGAAGCGGTTTCCGCCGGCGGAGGAGTGGCTGAAGCGGAACGCGATCGCATCCGCGGCGCCGCTGAGCGAGAAGGATCTGCGCGAAATCTTCGCGAAATTCCTCGATGAGCGCACCCGCCTCTCGGGCGGCAAGGCGCTGAGCGCGTCGGAGAAGAACGCGATGTTCGACCAGTTCCAGCGCTGGCAGAAATCGCAGGCGCGCTAGCCGCGCTTCCCGCCCTCTCGCATCGCTCTCGTATCAGGAGGCCGCGCGTGCTCTCACGCCTTCGTCCGCAATTCCGTCAGCGCGCGTCCGTCGCGGCGCGCGCGCTCACCCTCGCATCCCTCATCGCGCTGCTGGCGCCGACGGCAGGCTTTGCCGCCGGCGCCGACAAGGCGGCGACGCCGCGGCGCGGCGGCACGCTCGACTTCGCGGTCGAGTCCGAGCCCTCCAATTACGATTGCCACGCCAACGTCTCCTTCGCCTTCATGCATCCGGTCGCGCCGCATTACTCGACCCTGCTCAAATTCGACGCGCCCAATTATCCGGCGATCAAGGGCGACCTCGCGGAGTCGTGGAGCGTCTCGCCGGACAAGCGGACCTATACGTTCAAGCTGCGGCCGAACGTGCTCTTCCACGACGGCTCGCGCCTCACCTCGGCCGATGTGAAGGCGAGCTACGAGCGCATCGTCAACCCGCCCGAAGGCGTCTTCTCGGCGCGGCGGGCGAGCTACGCCGCCATCTCCAGCATCGAGACGCCGGATGCGCGCACCGTCGTCTTCCATCTGAGCTGGCCCGAGGCCGCCATGCTGGCGAATTTCGCCTCGCCCTGGAACTGCATCTACAGCGCGGCGAAGCTCGCCCTCGACCCGCAATTCCCGAAGACGCACATCCTCGGCACCGGCCCCTTCGTCTTCGTCGAGCATGTCGAGAAGTCGCATTGGACGGGCAAGCGCTTCGACAAGTATTTCGAGCCGGGCAAGCCCTATCTCGACGGCTATGTCGCCCATTTCATGAAGGGCGAGGCCGTCATCGCCGCGATCGAGCACGGCGACATTCAGGGCCAGTTCCGCAGCGTGACCCCCGCCGAGCGCGACCGCCTGGTCGCGGCGATGGGCGACAAGGTGCAGGTCAGCGAGACGCCCTGGCTCATCAACCTGCTGATCGACTTCAACGCCAAGCATCCGCCTTTCGACGATGCGCGGGTGCGGCGCGCGCTTTCGCTGGCGATCGACCGCTGGCGGGCGGCGGCCGAGATGGCGGGCACCTCCTATCTCAAATTCGTCGGCGGCATCCTCCGCCCCGGCTTCTCGATGGCGACGCCCGAGGCCGAGCTCGCGACGCTGCCCGGCCTCTCGCATGACATCGCCGCCTCGCGCGCCGAGGCGAAGCGTCTCCTTGCCGAGGCGGGGGTGAAGAACCTCTCCTTCACCCTCGTCAACCGCGACATCCCGCTGCCCTACGGTCCGGCGGCGGACTATGTCATCGCGGCGTGGCGCGCGATCGGAGTCACCGCGACCGAGAAGAAGCTCAACACCAAGGAGTGGGAGGCGGCGCTGCATAGCGGCGCCTTCGACGTCGCCTTCGATTTCGGCGGCGACTATTTCGACGACCCGACCCAGCAGCTCGAGCGCTACATCTCGCCCGACCTGACCTCCGTCAATTTCAGCGGCGGCACCGACCGCACGCTCGATGCCTTCTTCGTCGGCCAGGCGGTGACGAGCGACCCCCGGCAGCGGACGAAGATCGTCCGCGAATTCGAGCGGCGCGTCTTCGAAGATTCCTATGTCGTGCCGCTCCTGTGGTGGAACCGCATCATCGCCAACTCCTCGCGCCTGCGCGGCTGGGCGATCACGCCGAGCCATTACCTCAACCAGGATCTCGCCGATGTCTGGCTGGCGCCGCCCGAGCAGCGCGCCTGCGCCGGCGGCAAGATCTGCTGAACGGGAATGCCGGCTGCGCTTGACGGCGCGGCCGGCAAGCTCCGAAGCTGCTCGGGTGCGGCGACTCGCCGCCGCCCCGGCCGAGGAGAGCCCATGTACGACTTCATCACCCTCGATGAGCGCGAGGGGATCGCGACTCTGACGCTGAACCGACCAGCCGTCCTCAACGCCTGGCACGGCGCGATGCGGGCCGAGGTGCAGCACGCCTTGGAGCGGTGCAACGCCGCGCCGGAAGTGCGCGCCATCATCATGACCGGCGCCGGAGACCGTGCCTTCTGCGCCGGCCAGGATCTGACCGAGACGAAAGAGTTCAAGGGCGGCGATGATGGCGCCGCTTGGCTCGATTCCTGGTTCACCTTCTACGGCGCCATCCGCCGCCTCGAGAAGCCGCTGATCGCCGCTCTCAACGGCCTCGCCGCGGGCTCGGGCTTCCAGGCGGCGCTCCTCGCCGATATCCGCATCGGCCATCCTGAAATCGCCATGGGACAGCCGGAGATCGACGCCGGCATTCCGAGCACGACCGGGCCCTGGCTCATGAACGAGCGGCTCGGCCTCGCGAAGACGATCGAGCTGACGCTGACGGGCCGCCTCATGCCGGCCGAGGAATGCCTTGCCTGCGGCCTTCTCAACCACCTCGTTCCGCGCCAGGAGGTGATGGCGAAGGCGCGCGAAGTGGCGGCGCTGCTGGCGGCGAAGCCGCCCATCGCCATGCGCCTCAACAAGCAGCGCTTCCGCGAGATGACGGAAGCCGGCTTCCGCGACGCGATTGAGGCGGGGCGGCGCATCCAGCGCGAGGCCTATGAGAGCGGCGAGCCGCAGGCCTGGATGGAAAGCTTCTTCGCAAAGCGCACGCGACGCAACGCGCCCGGGGAATAGGCATGCCGCCCGAGGCGCCGCTCGGGATGACCGCATCGATCATCGAGGGCGTGCGGCGCCCGCCCGTGCGGCCGCGCGATGCGGCGAGCCTCATCCTGCTGCGCCCCGGCGAGAGCGGGCTCGACGTGCTGATGGGGCGGCGCGGCGCCGGCTCCCGCTTCATGCCGGGACGCTATGTCTTCCCGGGCGGCGCCGTCGCGCCCGAGGACCGGCGCGCCTGGAGCGGCGAGACGGGCCGACCGGCGCGGCTCGGCAAGGACCGCCTCGACCTCGCCCTTGCCCGCGCGGCGCTGCGCGAAACCTTCGAGGAGACGGGGATGATCCTCGCCGGGCCCGGTGGCGCCGATATGCCGGCGGGAGCCGGCGCTCCCGTCGAGCGAGCCTATCTCATGCAGGAAAGGCGGCCGGATTTCAGCCTCCTGACCTATATCGGCCGGGCGATCACGCCGGCCGCCTCGCCGGTGCGCTTCCATGCCCGCTTCTTCCTCGCCGATGGCCGGCACGCTGTCGGCACGCTTGCCGGCAATGGCGAGCTCGAAGATCTGGGCTGGCATCCGCTGCCCGCCGTCGAGGACGACCGGCTGTCCGATGTGACGCGCTTCATGCTGGAGCACGCGGTCGCCGTGTGGAGAGGCGACGCCAGCGCCATCGCCTTCTACCGGTACGTCGGCCGCAAGCCGCGCGTCACGCTCTGAGGGCGCGGCCCCGCGCCTCGCGGTCGAAGCAGCCTGCGACCTCGCGCGGCAGCAGCTCCTTGCGCAGCCTCTCGGTCGCCGTCTTCGGCAGCGCCTCGACGAAGGCGACATAGCGCGGCACCTGGAAGGCGGCCATGCGCGCCTCGCACCAGCGCAGCAGGGCGGCAGGATCGGGGCGGCAATTCGGCTTCGGCCGGACGAAGAGCTTGATGTCCTCGTCCGCCAACTCGTTCGGAACGCCGATGACGGCGCATTCGGCGACCTCGGGATGGTCGGCGATGATCCGCTCCACCTCGAAGGCGGCGATGTTCTCGCCGCGCCGCCGGATGCTGTCCTTGGTGCGGCCGGCGTAGAAGAAGAAGCCATCGGCGTCGTACCAACCGAGATCGCCGGTGCGCAGCCAGCCCTCCTGCAGCGCCGCCGCGGTTGCCGCGGGATCGCGGAAATAGCCCTGCATAATGAGGCCCGGCACGCGTTCGCGGACGCGGATCTCGCCGCGCTCTCCGGGGCCGCGCGCCACGCCGGCGGCATCGGTGACGCGGACCTCGAAATAGGGGAGCGGCTTACCGATCGACCCGACCTTGCCCTCGAGGTTCTGCGTCGTGAAGCTCGACGCTTCGGTCATGCCGTAGCATTCGCGGATGGCGACGCCGAAGCGCTTCGCGAAGGCCTCCCAGACCGTCGGCGGGCAGCCGCCGCCCCAGGCGATGCGCACCGGGTTGTCGGCATCCTCGGGCCGCGGCGGCTCCTTCAAGAGGAGCGCGAGGACGCCGCCCAGATAATGAAGGTGCGTCGCGCCGTAGCCGCGGATCTGCGACCAGAATTGCGACACGCTGAAGCGCTCGACGAGGCCGATCGTGACGCTCTCCATCAAGGCGAGGATCATGACCTCGCAGCCGCCGATATGGTAGAGCGGCTCCCACAGGAACATGACGTCGCCGGGCCGCACATCGGCAAGGCGCCGGCTCGCCCGGGCGCTGACGCGCAGCATCCGGTCGGTGAGCGGCACGCCTTTCGGCATGCCGGTCGTGCCCGAGGTGTACATGATCGCGAGGATGCGGTCGGGGTCATGCGAGCAGGGTGGCGCGCTCGCATCGGGGTGCGCGGCGATCGCCGCAAAATCGTGCGATCCTTCGCCCGCTCCATCGCCCCGCCAGATGACGGTGGCAATCGGCGCCTTCTGAAGCGCGGGCGCGAGCTGCTCGGCATAGCGGCGGTCGGCGATGAGGGCGCGCGGCTCGCAATGTTCGAGGAGGTATTCGAGACCGGCGCCGCGCAGATGCACATTGACGGGAACCTGGCAGGCGCCGATCGTCGCCAAGGCGAGGAAGGCCACCATGTGGTCGGGGTGGTTGGGCAGCATGACCGGGACGCGGTCGCCCTCGCGGATGCCGAGGGCGAGGAGGCCGTTCGCCAAGCGGTTGACGCGTTCCTGAAGCGCGCCGAACGCGATGCGCTCCTCGCCGAAGCGGCAATAGATCGCGCCCGGATCCCGTGCCGACCGCGCCGCCAGCAGCGCGCCGATGGTGCGGTCGTCCGCGCCCCAGGGATACTTGTCTTCGAGGGTCATCCTGCCCGCCATTCGTTCCTGCGCCGATCGGCCGAGCATAGCCGGCCGAGGCGCGCCGCCGCGAGTTGTTTGGACATCGCAAGGCCGCTCTTGCAGAATGCGGCATCGCGACAGCGACCTTCGGAAGAGCACAAGAGGGGAGGATCGGATGACGGGGGGAGCATCGCGCATCGCGGCACGAGGCGGGTTCGAGGCGACGGGCAGCGGATTCGCGACGATGCCGGAGACGCGCGGCAAGCCGCTCGATTGATGGCGGCGGGACCCGGCGCGGCCGGCGAAATCGATCTCGGCGTCGATATCGGCGGCACCTTCACCGATATTGTCTGCCGCCGGCCGGGCGAGGCGATGTGGACGCTCAAGATCCCGACGAGCCGCGGCGATCCCAGCGCGGCGGTGCTGAGCTCGATCGCGCATATGACGCGGCGCTGGGGCATCGCGCCGGCGATGGTCGGGCGCTTCCTGCACGGCACGACCATCGCGACCAACGCCGTCCTCGAGCGCAAGGGCGCGAAGATCGGCCTCCTGTGCAGCGCCGGCTTCCGCGACGTGATCGAGATCGGGCGCGAGATGCGCCAGGCGCTCTACAAGATCGTCCTCGAGCCGGAGACACCGGTCTTCCTCGCTCCCGGCGCCATGCGAAAGGAGGTGATCGAGCAAGTCTCGGCGCAAGGCGAGGTCATCGTGCCCCTCGACGAGGCCTCGGTCGAGCGCGCGGTCGCCGAGCTCGTCGCCGAGGGCGCCGAGGCGATCGCCGTCGCCTATATCTTCTCCTTCCTCAACCCGGCGCATGAGCGGCGCACGCGCGAGCTCATCCAGAGGGCCCATCCCGGCCTTGCCGTCTCGCTCTCCTGCGAGGTCGATCCCGCCTTCCGCGAATACGAGCGCACGGTCGTCACCGCCTTCGATGCCTATATGAAGCCGGTCATCGACCGCTACCTCGAGCATCTCGAAGCCGGCCTCGCCGCGGCGGGGGTTGCGGCACCCTTGCAGGTGATGCAGTCGCGCGGCGGCCTCGCCGGCACCGTCGTCGCCCGCCAGCGCCCGGTCCGCCTCTTCATGTCGGGCCCGGCCGCGGGCGTCATCGGCGGCACCATCGTCGGCCGCATGGCGGGGCGCGCCGATCTCATCACCATCGATATCGGCGGCACGAGCAGCGACATCGCTCTCGTCGAGGGCGGCACGCCCGTCATCCGGCCGGAAGGGCGCATCGCCGGCTTTCCGGTGCGCGTGCCGATGGTCGATGTGAACGCCATCGGCGCCGGCGGCGGCAGCATCGCCTGGATCGACGGGGCGGGCGGGCTCCGCGTCGGCCCGCATTCGGCGGGATCGGAGCCTGGCCCCGCCTGCTACGGGCGCGGCGGCGAGGAGGCGACCGTGACCGACGCCTCCGTCGTGCTCGGCTATATCGATCCCGACTATTTCGCCGGCGGTGCGCTGCGGCTCGATCCTGTACTGGCGCGCCGGGCCGTCGAGCGCAAGGTGGCGGCGCCGCTCGGCCTTTCTGTCGAGGCGGCGGCGCTCGGCATCCACCGCGTCATCAACGCCCAGATGGTCGAGGGCATCCGCCTCGTCTCGATCCGGCGCGGCATCGACCCGCGCCGCTTCACCCTCGTCGCTCTGGGCGGCGCCGGACCCATCCATGCGACCGCGCTCGCGGGCGAGCTCGGCATCGCCAGCATCGTCATTCCGCGCAATCCCGGCGTCCTCTCAGCGGCGGGCCTCCTCGCGGCGCCCCTCGAGCACGAAGTCGCGGCGGCCTTCCCGCGGCCGCTTCGGGCGGTCTCGCTCGCCGAGCTCAAAGACTCTCTCGCCGCGCTCGACCGCCAGGGCGCAGCGCTCATGGCGGCGGAGCGGGTCGATCCCGACCGGGTGGCGATCCGATATTTCGCCGACATGCTCTATATCGGCCAGTCCTACCACCTCGAAGTGCCGCTGCGGCTCGATGCGGCCGATCCCATCGTCGCGCTCTATCGCGATTTCCTCGCGTTGCACGACCGCGTCTACGGCCACAGCACCGCCGCCCCGGCGGCCATCGTCAATCTGCGCGCGGTGCATCGCGCCGGCGGCAGCGACCGTCTCGATGACGGCGCCTACGCGGCGAGCGGCGGCGCGGCGCTGAAGGCGCTGCGGGCGATCCGCGTCGCCGC
Source organism: Alphaproteobacteria bacterium (assembly GCA_021325525.1). Classification (GTDB taxonomy): domain Bacteria; phylum Pseudomonadota; class Alphaproteobacteria; order ATCC43930; family CGMCC-115725; genus URHD0088. Next base: position 7,803 of record JAJPHB010000038.1, on the reverse strand, counting down.
CGAGCGCGCCGCCGTGACGGCCGCCATCTACGACCGTGCCGCCATGCCGGCCGGCATGACGATCGCCGGCCCCGCCATCATCGAGCAGGACGACACGACGACCTTGGTCGAGCCGGGCTGGCGCGGCCGGGTCCTCGCTGACGGCAATTTGCTGCTGGAGCGCCAGGGAGGAACCGATGCGTAACGGCGACAAGGATTTCGACCCGGTTACCCTCGAAGTCGTGCGCAACAAGCTCGACGGCATCGCCAACGAGATGCAGTCGACTCTGGTGCGCAGCGCCTTCTCGCCTATCGTCAAGGAAGGGCTTGACGCCTCGGCGAGCCTCTTCACTCTCGCCGGCGAGACGCTGGCGCAGGCCCTCGCCATCCCGATCCATCTCGGCACGCTCATTCCGATGGTCGGTCGCCTCATCGAGACGCATCCGCCGGCGACGATGCGCGAGGGCGACATCTATATCCTCAACGATCCCTATCTCGGCGGCACGCACCTTCCCGACATTGCGATCATGATGCCGATCTTCGCCAAGGGCCGGCCGATCGCGATCAGCGCCGCGATGACGCATCACCAGGATGTCGGCGGCATGACGCCGGGCTCGACGCCGACCAACGCCGCCGAGCTCTTCCAGGAGGGGCTGCGCATTCCGCTCCTCAAGCTGCGCGACGGCGGCGTCATGAACGACACGCTCGTCAAGCTGCTGCGCCAGAACGTCCGCCTTCCCGACATCCTGATGGGCGACATCAACGCGCAGATCGCCGCCTGCTCGATGGGAGCGCGGCGGCTCCAGGAGCTGTCGCAGATCCATGGCGACAACCACCTCGTCGCCCTCTTCGACGAGCTGCTCGACCGCTCCGAGCTGATGACGCGCCAGGCGCTCGCGGCGCTCCGCCGCGGCACCTACCGCTATGTCGATTATCTCGACAATGACGGAGTCGATCTCGACCGCCGCGTGCGCATCGAAGTCGCGGTGACGATCGCCGACGGCGCCATGGTCTGCGACTTCACCGGGACGGACGCGCAGCTTCGCGGCCCCTTCAACTGCGTTCCCTCCGGCTCCTACGCCGCCGCCTGCTTCGCGCTCCGGGCGCTGACCGATCCCGCGGAAAGCATCCCCAACAACGGCGGCTGCTTCCGACCCGTGCGGCTCGTCCTGCCCGAGGGCAGCCTCGTCAATCCGCGCGAGCCGGCGCCGGTCGGCTGCCGCACCTCGACCATCAAGCGCATCACCGGCTGCATCCTGGGGGCGCTGCGGCAGGCGGCGCCGGAGCGCATTCCGGCCGATGCCGCGAGCCTCATGCTCATCATCCATTTCGGCGGGCGGCGCCATGACGGCAGCCGCTTCGTCACCTCGCAGCTTTTGACCGGCGGCAGCGGCGCCGGGCCGCGGAGCGACGGCGTCGACGTCGTCGAGACGGATGCCACCAATTGCATGAACGTCCCGGCCGAAGCCTTGATGATGGATGCGCCGATTCGCGTCCATCGCTGGGCGCTCAACCCCGATTCGGGCGGCGCCGGGCGGCAGCGCGGCGGGCTCGGCGGCATTTTCGAATACGAGATTCTCGAGGGCGAGGTGACGCTGACATATCGCGGGGAGCGGCATTTCTGCGCCGCGGCCGGGCATGATGGCGGCGCGCCCGGCGCCCTGTCACGCGCCGTCATCCGCCGCCGCGACGGCAGCGAGGAGACGATCCCGTCGAAGCGCGTCGCGACGCTGCATCAAGGCGACCGGCTGCGCGTCGAGACCGCGGGCGGCGGCGGCTACGGGCCGCCCGCCGAGCGCGATCCGGCGCGGATCGCGGCCGACCGCCGCGACGGCAAGATCGGCGCGGCCGCACCGGCATGAGCCGCCCCATTCTCTATACCGCCGAGCTCGACTACCCGGAGGAGGCACTTGCCGGCTTCCTCGAGTGGTACGCCTTCCGCCATGCTCCCGACCTCTACGCCTGCGGCTTCCGGAGTTGCGCCTGTTACCGGGCGGTCGAAGGCGGCATGGACATTGTCGATGTCTATGAGGCGCCGAGCGCCTCCGTCTTCACGACGCCGCGCTATCGCAGCTTGGCCGACAGGGATCGCTATGTCGCCGCGATCCTGAGCAAGCGCCGGGCAAAGGCGCACACAGTCTATGAGCATGAGATGCTGGCGCCCGCGCCGGCGGGCGAGATGGCGCCGCTCGATGCCGATTGGCTGTCGCTGCTGCGCTTCGCCGCGGTGCCCGAGGCCGATGACAGGGTCGGGGCCTGGCTCGCGCGGGAGGAGGCGCCGCGGCTCGCCGCGCTCGGCGCCAAGCGCCTCCGTCTCGCCTTCCGGGGCAGCGACCACCCCGCCTACACGACGCACCGCCCGCGCGGCCTCGTCCTCGTCGAATGGCCGCACCGCCCGCCGCCCGAAGCCGAGTTGCGGCAGAGGCTTGCCGCGGCCTTCGCCGGCACCGTTTCCGCGCTCGATGCGTTCATCGGCTACCGGCTCTATCCCTGGCCGGACAAGTCGGGAGCGCCTTAATAACGGCGGCTCAGCCGCGGCGGAACTGCTTGGCGAGGGCGAGGCCCTGGTTCTGGTAGTTGGAGCCGAGCCCGGCGCCGTAGAGGCGGTCGGGCCGGGCTGCCATCGGTTCGTAACGCAGCCAGCCCACCGTCTGGCCGTGCTCCAGCATGAAGGGCACCTCGTGCGAGCGCACTTCGAGGACGGCCTTGGCGCCGCCGGCGGCGCTGTCCCAGCCGAAGCCCGGATCGAAGAACCCGGCATAATGGACGCGGAACTCGCCGACTGTCGTGTCGTAGGCCACCATCTCGGCGGCGAGATCGGGCGGCACGCCGACCGCTTCGCGCGTCACCAGAATGTAGAAATCGTCGGGATTGAGGATGATCGCCGGGTCGCGATGCGCGTAGACCGGCTCCCAGAAATCCTGTGGGTCGTAATAGCCCACCTTCTCGACATCGATCCGGTCGGTGTGCTTCTTGGCGCGGTAGCCGACGAGCGAGCCGCGTCCCGAGCCTTGCAGGTCGATGGTGACGCCGACGAGCTTCTCCTTGATGTTCTGCCGCTCGTCCTCGCTGGCGACGAGCTGCCCGCCCTTATGGAGGCGAATGAGCTCGGTCGCGGCGAGCGACGGGCTGCCGCGGCGGAAGCGCACCTGGTTGAGGCGCGTTCCCGGCCGCACGACCGCGCTGAAGGTTCGGGGCGCGATTTCGACGTAGAGCGGGCCCTCATAGCCGCGCTCGATCTGGTCGAAGGCGGTGCTGCGGTCGGTGATGAGGCGGGTGAGGATATCGAGGCGCCCGGTCGAGCTCTTCGGATTGGCAAAGCCGGTGACGCCGCTCGTCAGCTTCAGCCGCTCCAGCAGCGGCACGACATAGACGCAGCCCCTCTCCAGTACGGCGCCGGCGGAGATGTCGATGGCATAGCCGTCGAGCTGGCCGATCCTTTCCATCACCGTGGCATTGGGTCCCGGCAGGAAGCTGGCGCGCACGCGATAGGCGACGGTGCCAAGCCGCAGATCGATGCTGGCCGGCTGCAGCTGGTCCGGCAGGATGTCGGGCTCGGCGATGATCTCGCCGGCGCGACGCATCGCATTCAGCGCCTGGTAGGGCAGAATGCCGGTGCGCGCCGCGGCGGCGGGGCCTGAGCCCGGATCGGCGAGGTCACTCATGGCGGAACGCGTTGCTCATGGCCGCCCGGATCGTAGCCAATTTCCGCGATTGGGCAATCGATTACGACGGCGCCGGCGCACTAGAAATTATGGCGCAAGAGCCGGGAGGAAGGTGGCGGCGGGCGATGCGAAAAAGATCCATCGAACTCTATCTCTGGGAGCTCTTCGATGGATTTCCGCATCACGGGCCTGTCGCGTGAACCCTTCCTGCCGCTCTTCGAGCTCAGCGATGCCGAGCTCGCCGCACGCGGCGCGCAGCGCCGCATCGCCGACGGCCCTGGCTTCCCCTGCCGCGTCAGCCTCGCCGACGCCGCGGCCGGCGAGCGCGTCCTTCTCCTGTCCTACGAGCATCAGCCCGCCACCAATTCGCCCTACCGCGCGCATGGGCCGATCTTCGTCCGCGAGGCAGCGACGCAGAGGTTCGATAGAGTGAACGAGGTGCCGCCGTCGCTGCGCACGCACCTCCTCTCGCTGCGCGCCTATGACCGGAACGACTGCATCGTCGATGCCGAGGTTGGCGAGGGCACAGAGGCCGAAGCCCTCATCGCGCGCTTCCTCGGACGCGGCGAGGTGGCCTATCTTCATGCCCACTATGCCCGCTTCGGCTGCTATGCCTGCCGCATCGACCGGGTCTGAACGGCGGCGAACCGACGAGCCTCGGGAGAATGGCTTGACAGGACGGCGCTGCGCGCGTTAAGCGATGGTCACCCGTGGTGATTTGAGCCGACCGGCTTGCGGCCACGTTAAAAACTCCGCTAAAAGGTCGGGCGTTGGCGAAAGCGACCCTGGCCCTCGGAGGCCGGGGTTTTTTGTTGCCGCGGGCGGTCGGGACTTCGAGGAGGAGACCATGCCCGATTCCGCCGCCCGTCCACTTCCCGCCAACCTGCGCCCGCGCACCTTGATGGTCCGCGGCGGCACCTGGCGCTCGAGCCACGGCGAAACCAGCGAAGCCATTTTCATGAATTCGGGCTATGCCTATGAATCGGCCGAGGCGGCCGAGGCGGCCTTCGTCAATGCCGGCTCGCGCTTCGTCTATTCGCGCTATGCGAGCCCGACCGTCAACATGTTCGAGGAGCGCCTGCGCCTCGTCGAGGGCGCCGAGGCGTGCCGCTCGACCTCGAGCGGCATGGCCGCGGTCTTCGCGGCCCTGCTGTGCCAGCTCCGCGCCGGCGACCGGGTCGTCTCCTCCCGCGCTCTCTTCGGTTCCTGCCACTACATCATCGCCCAGCTCCTGCCGCGCTACGGCGTCCACAGCGTCTTCGTCGACGGCCGCGACCTCGAGGAATGGCGGAAGGCCCTTGCTCCGGGCGCCCGGGCAGTGTTCTGCGAGACCCCCTCGAACCCGACGCTCGAACTCGTCGACATCCGGGCCGTGGCGGAGCTGGCGCATGCCGCCGGCGCGCGCTTCATCGTCGACAATGTCTTCGCGACGCCCTTCGCGCAGCGGCCGCTCGAACTCGGCGCCGACATCGTCGTCTATTCGACGACGAAGCATATCGACGGGCAGGGGCGCAGCCTCGGCGGCGCGGTGCTGGGCAGCGCCGATTTCATCGCCGGCGAGCTCGCGCCCTTTCTTCGCCATACGGGGCCGGCTCTCAGCCCCTTCAACGCCTGGCTCCTGCTGAAAGGGCTCGAGACCTTCGACCTCCGCGTCCGCCAGCATGTCGAGAACGCCGCCGCCCTTGCCGCCTTCCTCGACGCGCATCCCAAGGTCGAGCGCGTCGCCTATCCCGGCCTGCCGAGCCATCCGCAGGCCGGCATCGCCGAGCGGCAGATGAAGAATGGCGGCTCGCTGATCGCCTTCAGCGTCAAGGGCGGCAAGGAGGCGGCGTTCCGCTTTCTCAACGCGCTCCGCATTATCGATCTTTCCAACAATCTCGGCGATGCCAAGAGCCTCATCACGCATCCGGCAACAACCACTCACCAGACGCTGTCGCCGGCGGAACGGCAGATGCTGGCGATCGGCCCCGCCTTGCTGCGCCTCTCGGTCGGGCTCGAAGACGTCGCGGATCTGAAGGAGGATCTGACGCGCGGGCTCGATGCCGCATAGCAGCCGCGCGCGGAGGGGGGCCGGCAAATATTTGACTTTCCCGCGTTAACGGCATAGTTACCGCAACGGACGTAGAGCGTCTCTCGCCCTGCGGGTCGCGCAAGCGGGCGCCGTCATGGACGGCCCCGCTGCACCGCGGGCGATGTCACGAAGAAAGGCGGTCCGGAGCGCGCGGGCCGACCGAACCCGAAAAACCAGGGCGTGCGAATGGCGCGCCCCGATCAGCGCAAGACCTGCCTTATCCCGCCATCAGCCTCAGCCACGAACGGACCGCTCTCGCGCGAACGCCGGCATGCGCAGGCGAACAGAAAGAAACGATCATCGTGCAGTCCTTTACCGAGCTCGAGCTCATCGAGCCCCTCCAGCGCGCCTTGCGCGCCGAGAACTATACCGTGCCGACGCCGATTCAGGCCGGCGCCATCCCGCATCTCCTCGCTGGGCGCGACCTCCTCGGCTGCGCCCAGACCGGCACCGGCAAGACCGCGGCTTTCGCATTGCCGATGCTGCAGCGCCTCTCCGCCACGGGGCCGGATGGCCGGCGCCCCGGCGCCGGGCCGCGGCGCATGCGCAGCCTCGTCCTCACTCCGACCCGCGAGCTCGCGATCCAGATCGGCGACAGCTTCCGCGCCTACGGCCGGCATCTCGGGCTGCGCCAAGCCGTCATCTTCGGCGGCGTCGGCCAGAAGCCGCAGGTCGAAGCACTGGCACGCGGCCTCGACATCCTGATCGCGACGCCGGGCCGCCTCCTCGACCTGATGGCGCAAGGTCATCTCCTCCTCGACCGCATCGAGATCTTTGTCCTCGACGAGGCCGACCGCATGCTCGACATGGGCTTCATCCACGACATCCGGAAGGTGATCGCGGCCTTGCCGACGCGGCGGCAGAGCCTCTTCTTCTCGGCGACCATGCCGCCCGACATCGCCCGCCTCGCCGCCGGCATCCTCAAGGATCCGGTCGAGATCGCGGTGACGCCGGTCGCCTCGACCGCCGAGCGGATCGAGCAGCGCGTGCTCTTCGTCGAGCCGGCGCAGAAGCGCGCCCTCCTCGCCCAGATCCTGAAGGACCAGGCGATCGATCGCGCGCTCGTCTTCACCCGGACGAAGCACGGTGCCAACCGCGTCGCCGAATCGCTGGCGCGCGGCCGCATCGCCGCCGAGGCGATCCATGGCAACAAATCGCAAAGCGCCCGGCAGCGCGCGCTCGAAAACTTCCGTTCGGGACGAACGCGGGTTCTCGTCGCGACCGACATCGCGGCGCGCGGCATCGATATCGACGGCATCAGCCACGTCATCAATTACGAGCTGCCGAACGTGCCCGAGAGCTACGTCCATCGCATCGGCCGCACGGCGCGGGCCGGCGCCGCCGGCATCGCGATCTCGTTCTGCGACGCGGAGGAGCGCGCATATCTCCGCGATATCGAGAAGCTCATCCGGCAGCGCGTCCCCGTCGTCGCGGATCACCCCTTCGCCACGGGTGACGGGTCCGTTCGTGCGGGCGCGGAGGAGGGCGGCATCGCCACGCCACGCCCCGCGCCGCAACCAAGAGGATCCGGCCGGCGCGGACGCGCTCGGCCGCCGCGGCGCTAGACTAGCCGTCCCCGATCGCCGTCGCGGCGAGGCGCTCGACGCCGGCGGCAGCCATGCGCTCCGTCGCCGCGGCGAGCGATCCTGCCGTGTCGATGGCGCGGCAGGCATCTGCGATGAGGATCGTCGGAAAGCCGGCTGCGCGCGCATCACAGGCGGTGAATGCGACGCAGAAATCGAGGGCGAGGCCGCAGACAAGGACGCGGCCGAGCTTGCGCTCGCGCAAATATCCCGCGAGCCCGGTCGGGCGCCCATCGGCCTCGCAGAAGGCGGAGTAGCTGTCGACGCTGCGGTTGTAGCCCTTTCGGATCACGAGTTCCGCATGCGGGATGTCGAGAGCCGGATGGAAAGCCGCCCCCGCCGTTCCCTGGACGCAGTGATCGGGCCACAGGACCTGCCGGCCATAGGCCAACTCCGCCGTCTCGAAAGGCCGCGCGCCGGCATGCGCGGAGGCAAAGGAACGGTGGCCGCGCGGATGCCAGTCCTGCGTCAGCACCACATGCGGGAAGCGCGCCGCGATCTCGTT
>JAJPHB010000012.1 GCA_021325525.1 Alphaproteobacteria bacterium | reverse complement strand
CGACAAGGATCAGTCCGGCATGCATGGTTCTACTCCTTCGTTCGACGTCTCTCTCGAGAGAAACGCCGGAGCGCAGCGGAATCTCCCATTCGCGGGCGCGCGGGGCTGGGAGGCCAGCCCCTCGGTCTCGCCGGGAATCCGCTCGGAAAGGCTGCCGGGGAAATGCGCGGCGAGCCAGCGCGCCTCGTCCTCGTCGATGCCGTGCCACATCGCCTCGCTCGCCGCCCTGACGATGACGAGCCGCTCGGCGGGGCCGATGAGGGGGGTGAGGGCGGTATGGAGCTGGTCGGCGACGAGCGGCCCGGCGACGACCCAGCAGGAGGGCGAGGGGTGGATGAAATCGCCGAAATTGCGACGAATCCAGTCGCCGACGGCACCCGCCGAGCCGCCCGGCCCGGACGTGTCGAGAACGATCGCGTAGATCATCGCCGCTGGCTCCTGCCCCGCCTTTCCCTATCGGAGCCAACGCCGCGGCCGGAGCCGCGGTTCAGCGGCGGTCGCCGCCTACACCCGCCCGTGGCAGTGCTTGAACTTCTTGCCGGAACCGCAGGGGCAAGGGGCGTTGCGCGGCGTGCGCGGATCGACATCGGGACCCGATGCGCCGGCGGCGCCGCCGGACATCGCCATGCGCGCCGGGCGGCCAGCGCCGGCGCCGCGTCGCGGCGCCTCGCCGTCGCGGCCGTTGCCGCCGGCCATCGCCGGCTCGCGCGCCGCCTCTTGCGCACCCGCCGCCGGGCTCGGCTGGAGGCGCAGCTCGACATGGGAGAGGACGCTCGTCACCGTCTCGCGCAGATTGCCCAGCATTCCCTCGAAGAGCTCGAAGGCTTCGCGCTTGTATTCGTTGAGCGGGTCGCGCTGGGCGTAAGCGCGCAGATTGATGCCCTGCCGCAAATGGTCGAGCGACAGGAGGTGGTCCTTCCAGATCTGGTCGAGGAGCTGCAAGAGCAGGCTCTTCTCCACCTGCCGCATGATGTCGGGGCCGTAATTCGCCGCCTTTTCCGCCATCTTGCGGTCGGCCGCCTCGGTGATGCGGTCTTTGATCTCGGCGTCGGCGATGCCCTCTTCCTTGGCCCAGTCCGCGATCGGCAGGTCGAGGTTGAAGAGCCGCAGGCACTCCGCATGGAGGCCCTTGACGTCCCACTGGTCGGGAAGCGCGTTGGGCGGGATGGCGCGGCTCACCACCGCATCGACGACCTCGTGGCGCATATCGGCGATGGTCGTCGCGACGTCGCGCGCGCTCATGATCTCCTTGCGCTGCTCGTAGACGACCTTGCGCTGGTCGTTCATCACGTCGTCGTATTTGATGACCTGCTTGCGGATCTCGAAATTGCGCGCTTCGACCTTCTGCTGCGCCTTCTCCAGCGCCTTGTTGATCCAGGGATGGATGATCGCCTCGCCCTCTTTGAGGCCGAGCTTCTGCAGCATGCTGTCCATGCGCTCGGAGCCGAAGATGCGCATCAAATCGTCTTCGAGGCTGACGAAGAACTTCGAGGCGCCGGGATCGCCCTGGCGGCCGGAGCGGCCGCGCAGCTGGTTGTCGATCCGCCGGCTCTCGTGCCGCTCGCTGGCGATGACGAAGAGCCCGCCCGCCTTGAGCGTCACCTCCTTGGCGGCCTCGATCTCGGCGCGGATCTGCTGCATGCGCGCCTCGCGCTCGGCCGGGTCGGTGACGTTCGCCAGCTCCTGGCGGACGCGCATGTCGAAATTGCCGCCGAGCTGAATGTCGGTGCCGCGGCCCGCCATGTTGGTGGCGATGGTGACGGCGCCGGGGCGGCCCGCTTGCGCGACGATATAGGCCTCCTGCTCGTGGTAGCGGGCGTTCAGCACGTTGTGCGGGATCTTCTTCTTCTTGAAGAGCGCCGACAGAACCTCGGATTTCTCGATGCTGATCGTGCCGACGAGCACCGGCTGCTGGCGCTGGTGGCATTCCAGAACCTGGGCGACGATGGCCTCGTTCTTCTCGCGAGCGGTCCGATAGACCTCGTCGTCCATATCGACGCGGCGGACGGGGAGGTTGGTCGGAATCTCGATGACTTCGAGCTTGTAGATGTCGGCGAATTCGGTCGCCTCGGTCATCGCCGTGCCGGTCATGCCGGCGAGCTTCGGGAACAGCCGGAAATAGTTCTGGAAGGTGATCGAGGCGAGGGTCTGGTTCTCGTTCTGGATGGTGACGTGCTCCTTGGCCTCGAGCGCCTGATGGAGCCCCTCGGAGTAGCGCCGGCCCTGCATCATGCGGCCGGTGAACTCGTCGATGATGATGACCTGGTCGTCCTTGACGATGTAGTCGACGTCGCGGGTGAAGAGTTTGTGGGCGCGCAGCGCCTGGTTGACGTGGTGGACGGTGTTGACGTTGGCGAGGTCGTAGAGCGTCCCCGCCTTGAGGATGTTCGCCTCGCGCAGCAGCGCCTCGATCTTCTCGACGCCGGATTCCGTCAGCGTCACCGTGCGCTGCTTCTCGTCCTTCTCGTAATCCTCGGCCGCGAGCTTCGGGATGAGCTTGTCGACGCTCTTGTAGAGCTCGGAATTGTCCTCGGTCGGTCCCGAGATGATAAGCGGCGTCCGCGCCTCGTCGATAAGGATCGAATCGACCTCGTCGACGATGGCGTAGTTGAAGGGGCGCTGCACCATCTCCTCGAGATTATGCTTCATATTGTCGCGCAGATAATCGAAGCCGAACTCGTTGTTGGTGCCGTAGGTGACGTCGGCGGCATAGGCTTGGCGCCGCTCGTTGTCGTCGAGCCCGTGCACGATGCAGCCGACGGTGAGGCCGAGGAAGCGGTAGATCTGTCCCATCCACTCGCTGTCGCGGCGGGCGAGGTAGTCGTTGACGGTGACGACATGGGCGCCCTTGCCGGCGAGCGCGTTGAGGTAGATGGGCAAGGTCGCCACCAGCGTCTTGCCCTCGCCGGTCTTCATCTCGGCGATCATGCCGCGGTGCAGCACGATGCCGCCGATGAGCTGCACGTCGAAATGGCGCTGCCCGAGGGTGCGCTTTGCGGCTTCGCGAACCGTGGCGAAGGCGTCGACCAGGATGTCGTCGAGGGTCTCGCCCTTGGCGAGGCGTTCCTTCAATTCGCCGGTGCGCGCCCTGAGAGCGTCGTCCGAGAGCGCCGCAAGCTGCGGCTCGAGCGCGTTGATGGCGTCGACATCCGGCTGCAGGCCTTTGAGGAAACGGTCATTCGCAGAGCCGAAGAGTCGCCGGGCGATGGCGCCGATCATCGAGACCTCGAAGTGGCGATAAGGGAACGGGCCGCTCCCCTTCCATGAAGGGCGGCGACATGGTGACAGATAGGGGTAGGGGGGCAGGCTGTCAATTCAACACGGCGCGGCGGACGAGGCAATTCGGGCCACAGCGCCGCGGCCATGGTGTCGCCATGCTCCCGATCGAGGCGACGTGATCGCGAGGAGCGCATGCCGCGGCGATACAGGAGCCCGCCGCCTCGCCCTGGATGGCTTCGCTGCGCTCGTCATGACGCGGCCCGTATCCGGTCTTTCGCGCCGTCCCGCCGTAACCGGCCGGATGCCGTCGCCGGAGACAGTACGCGGGCATTTGCGCCTGGCCCCGGCGATATGCATTATGGCGCCCGATCCGTTGCCCTCGCCGCTCCGTTGCGGCGCTTTCACGAGGTGTCCCGATGTCCCGGCGGCTGCATGCGCTCGCCTTCATCGCTTCTCTCGCCGCCGCGCCCGGCCTGGCACTGGCGGCGTCCGCCGATGACCCTGTCGTCGCCCGCGTCGATGGCGCCGAGCTGCACAAATCCGATGTCGAGGCGGCGCGGCGCGCGCTGCCGCCGGCGGCGCAGAAGCTGCCCCTGGAGCAGATCTATCCGAAGCTGCTCGACCAGCTCGTCAGCGGCATGCTCATCACCGAAGAGGGGCGCAAGGCGAAGCTCGCCGACGATCCCGAGGTGAAGCAGCGTCTGGCTCAGCTCTCCAACCGCGTCATCCAGCAAGTCTATATCGAGCGCGTCATCAAGGCGGCGGCGACCGACGAGAAGCTGCGCCAGCGCTATGAGGAGGATCTGAAGACGCACCCGCCCAAGGAAGAGGTGAGCGCCCGTCACATCCTGGTGGCGAGCGAGGACGAGGCCAAGGCGATCATCGCCGAGCTCGACAAGGGCGCCGATTTCGCCACCCTCGCCAAGGCAAAATCGACCGATTCCTCGAAGGAGACGGGCGGCGATCTCGGCTATTTCTCCAAGGACGAGATGCTGCCGGAATTCGCCGAGGCCGCCTTCAAGCTGAAGAAGGGGGAATACACGAAGACGCCCGTGCACACGCAGTTCGGCTGGCACGTCATCAAGGTCGATGACCGCCGCGAGGCGGCGCCGCCCTCCTTCGAGGACAGCAAGGAGGCGCTCACCGACGAGATCGCCGGCGAAGCCATCGGCGAGAAGCTGAAGGCGCTGCGCAGCAAGGCGAAGATCGAGACCTTCGCCCTCGACGGCTCGCCCATGCCGGCGCCGCAGTGACGCCATGAACGACGCCGCCAAGCCCCCGGCCAAGCCCGCCGTCTCGCCGCTCGCCCCGGCGCGCACGCCCGATCTCGCACCCGTCGCCGGCGTCCGCCTCGCCGCGGCGGCCTGCGGCATCCGCTATCAGGGGCGCGACGATCTGATGCTGGCGGAGCTGGCGCCCGGCTCGACGATCGCCGGGGTGCTGACGCGCTCGCTCACCGCCGGCGCGCCCGTCGCCTGGTGCCGGCGCAACCTTCCCGGCGGCCGGGTACGCGGCATCGTCGTCAATTCCGGCAATTCCAACACCTTCACCGGGGCGAAGGGCGAGGCGGTGGTGGAGGCGACGGCGCGCGAGGCGGCGCGGCTCCTCGGCTGCGCGCCCTCGGAGATTTTCATTTCCTCGACCGGCGTCATCGGCGAGCCGCCGGCGGGCGAGCGCATCCTCGCGGGTCTGCCGCGCGCGCAGGCGGCGCTCGCCGCCGAGAATTGGCCGGCGGCGGCCCGCGCCATCACGACCACCGACACCTTCCCGAAGCTGGCGACGGCGCGCGCCGCGATCGGCGGCACGACGGTGACGATCAACGGCTTTGCCAAGGGCTCCGGCATGATCGCCCCCGACATGGCGACGATGCTGGCCTATGTCTTCACCGATGCCAGGATCGCGGCGCCCGTTCTCCAGTCGCTGCTCTCTGCTGGCGCCGACCGCTCCTTCAATTGCATCACCGTCGATGGCGACACCTCGACGAGCGACACCGTGCTGCTCTGTGCCACAGGCGCGGCGCAGCACGAGCCGGTGACGCGGGCGAGCGATGCGCAGCTGCGCGCCTTCCGCAAGGCGCTCGACGCGGTGCTCATCGATCTCGCGCAGCAGATCGTCCGCGACGGCGAAGGCGCCGAGAAGTTCGTCACCATCGAGGTGACGGGCGCCGCCTCGGCGCGGGCGGCGCGACGCATCGGCCTCGCCATCGGCAACTCGCCCCTCGTCAAGACGGCGCTGGCGGCGGGCGACGCCAATTGGGGGCGCATCGTCATGGCGGTCGGCAAGGCCGGCGAGAAGGCCGACCGCGACCGCCTCGTCATCGCCGTCGGCGGCACGCGCATCTGCGAGAAGGGCGGACCCGTGCCGAGTTACGACGAGGCGCCGGTGGCGCGACATATGGCGGGGCGCGACATCCACATCGCCGTCGATCTGGGCATCGGCCGCGGCCGCGCCACGGTCTGGACCTGCGATTTGACCCACCGCTACATCGACATCAACGGCAGCTATCGGAGTTGATCGGATGAGCTTGCGTCGAGCAGCCCCTCACCGTTGCGAAGGGTTGGCGAGGCAAGGCCGAGCCTTTCCCGGAGCCGGGTGAGGGGCACGCCGCAAGCGCGACGCATCATGCCGCTCGCCGGAGAGGGAGAAACGCGCATCGTCCTTGTCGCGGCGGTGGCGCTCATCGATGCCGATGGCCGCGTCCTTCTGGCGCAGCGGCCCGAGGGCAAGGCGATGGCCGGGCTCTGGGAGTTTCCGGGCGGCAAGCTCGATTCCGGCGAGAGCCCCGAGGCGGCGCTCATCCGCGAGCTGCGCGAGGAGCTGGGGATCGACGTCTCGGCCAACTGCCTTGCGCCTTTCACCTTCGCCTCGCACCGCTATGCGGAGTTCCATCTGCTGATGCCGCTCTATGTCTGCCGCGTCTGGCAGGGGGTGGTGACGCCGCGCGAGGGGCAGGTCCTGCGCTGGGTGCGGCCGGCGAAGCTCGGCGAGTTTGCCATGCCGCCCGCCGACAAGCCGCTCGTCGCCATGCTGCGCGACCTCCTGTCGTGAACGTAACGCGCGATGGGCTTCGGTGTCCTTCAGCCGCAATCGGCCGGCGGCGCTGCCCGGTCGCCGGCGGAATGCTCGGCCGCGCCGAGCGCTTCCGCGAGCCGCGCTCTGGCGCTGCCCGGGCGGAGCGGCTTCGGCTGCGAATCGTGCGGCGCCCAGGCGGTCAGCGTCACGATCTCGAAGCTGGCGGCGATGCGCCCGTCCGGCCGGCCGAAGGCTGCCGCATAGCGCGCGGCCGCCCGCGCCAGCGTGGCGCGGCGGGTGAAGCGGCGCCGCCGCTCGGCGACGGCGTTGCTCTCGCCCATGCCGCGCAAATCGCGCATCAGGGCAAGGGCGTCCGGATATGTGACGGTGAGACGGTCGCTGTCGACGACCGGCAGCGCCAAGCCGGCGCGTTGCAGCAGCCCGCCGAGATCGCGCGGATCGGCGAAGGGCGAGACGCGCGGGCTGACGCCGCCCTCCTCTTCGAGCTCGGCTTCCATCCAGGCCTGGCGCAGCTCGCGCAGCGTCTCGCCGCCGAGGAGCGAGACGAGGAGGAGCCCGTCGGGCCGCAGGGCGCGGCGGAGCTGCAGGAGCGCGCCCGGCAGGTCGTTCACCCAGTGGAGGGCGAGGGCGCCGAGGATGAGATCGAAGCTGGCGGGCGCGAAGGGCAGGAATTCGGGATCGGCGGCGAGCCGCGGCGCCGCGGCGCGGGCGGCAAAGCGCGGCGAGGGATCGCTGGCGACGAGGCGCTCGATGCCGCCGCGCCCGGCAAGGCGGGGCGCCACGAGTCCGCCCCGGCAGCCGAGCTCGAGCGCGACCGGAAAGCGCCGGGTCACGTCTTCGAGACGGTCGGCGAGCCGCTCCGCCGCCGCTTCGAAGAGGAAGCCGAAGCCGGTGCGGTCCGCGGCGCGGTCGCGCCGCTGGCGCAGGGCGCGGCGGTCGAAGACGGCGATGTTGTTGGGCCCCATGGCCGCTATATGGCCATAGAGGGCGCGGCGGGCAAAGCCGCGCGGTGCCAGGCTCGCTTCATTGCCAAGAATTGCGGTCGAGCCCCGAGATTGCCGGCTTGCCGCCGAGCCGATTAAGGCTTGTCATGGCAAAGCAAGAGCGCCGCTCCGGCGCGTTGATGCCCGATGGGGGAAACCCGATGCCGAACATTCCCGACGACATCTTCACCGAACCCGATTTCTCGCCGGACACGCTTGCCAATCTCGGGCCGCTGCGCCGCCTCGCCGGCGTCTGGGAGTCCGATGAGGGGGTGGACATCAACCCTAAGGCGGACGGCCCGCAGCGGCGGGTCTTCCGGGAGCGTGTCCGCATGGAGCCGATCGATCCGCAGCCGAACGGCCCGCAGCTCCTCTATGGGCTGCGCTACCACATCCATATCAACACGCCGGAGGAGGCCATCACCTTCCACGATCAGGTCGGTTATTGGCTGTGGGAGCCGGCGACCGGGCTCGTCATGCAATCGCTCGCCATTCCGCGCGGGCAAGTGGTGCTGGCGGGCGGCACGGCGAAGCCGGACGACAAGCGCATCTCGGTCGAGGCGCGGCGCGGCGATACGCGCTTCGGGATTTGCTCGACCACTTTCCTCGAAGCGGCGTTCCGCACCGATTATTACCGAATCGACATCACCTTCAACGACGACGGCAGCTGGAGCTATGTGACGCGTACGGATTTGGCGATCCGGGGCAGCACGCCGCCTTTCGACCATCGCGACACCAACACCTTGCGGCGGGTCGCGCCGCCCGCCCCGAACCCGCTCATGGGGCTGCTGAAGGGCGGCAAGGCGGGTTAGGCTCGCGCCTGCGCACTCAGCACGATGCTGCTGGTCGAAGCGCTCTCGGGTTCTGCTGCTCGCGGCGGCCGGGAGAGGGTGAGGGCGCTGCGCGCTCGCGCGATTGACAGGGTGGCGCCGGGGCGCTGTCATTCGCGCCATGGTTTTCCTCGCCGCCCGGCCCGCGCGGTGGCTGCGCCGCTCGGCCGCCGGGCTTGTCGATCTGCTCCTGCCGCCGCGCTGCCTCGCCTGCGGCACCGCGATCGGCCGCGAGGGCGAGCTCTGCCCCGCCTGCTGGCGCGGCATCGTCTTCCTCGGCGCCCCGCTCTGCGCCTGCTGCGGGCTGCCCTTCCCCTATGAGGCGGGAGCGGAGGCGCTCTGCGGCGCCTGCATCGCCGATCCCCCCGCCTATGACCGCGCCCGCGCCGTCTTCCGCTACGACGAGCGGAGCCGCGGCCTCGTCCTCGCGCTGAAGCATGGAGACCGCACGCATGGGGCGCCTGCCTTCGGACGCTGGATGCGCCGCGCCGGCGCCGAGCTCCTCGCCGAGGCCGATCTCATGATGCCGGTGCCGCTGCATTGGACGCGGCTCTTCGCCCGCCGCTACAACCAGGCGGGCCTCCTCGCCCATGCGATCCGCGCCGCCGGCGGGCCGCCCGTCGCTGCCGACTGGCTCCGGCGCCGCCGCCGCACGCCGTCCCAGGGCCACCGCAACCGAACGGCGCGCGCCGACAATGTGCGTGGCGCCTTCACCCTCCGTCAGGGTCGCAGCGTCGCCGGGGCCCGCATCGTCCTTGTCGACGACGTCTTCACGACGGGCGCCACGGTCGCCGAATGCGCCCGCGTGCTGCGCCGCGCCGGCGCCCGGCGCATCGACGTGCTGACGCTCGCCCGCGTCGTCCGCGGCGGCGCCGAATGAGCGCCGGCGCTCGCAAAGCGCGCGCCGCGACACTATGTTGGGGCGGAAAGGCGAGGTGACGGCGCATGGCCAAGGTTGAGATGTATTCGACGATGTTCTGCCCCTATTGCGCGCGGGCGCGCAGCCTCTTGCAGAAGAAGGGGGTGAGCTTCGTCGACATCGACGTCGACGCCGAGACGGAGAAGCGCGAGGAGATGGTCCGCCGCGCCGGCGGGCGCTATACGGTGCCGCAGATCTTCATCGACGGCGAGCATATCGGCGGCTCCGACGAGCTCTATGCGCTGGAGCGCGCCGGCACGCTCGACGCCAAGCTGGGAGTGGGCGCATGAACCGCAAATTCACCGTCGGCTGCGTGCAGATGACCTCGGGGCGCGACTTCGCGCCTAATGTCGCCGCCGCCGGCGATCTCGTCCGCCGCGCCCGCGACAAGGGCGCGGAGCTCATCTTGACGCCCGAGATCACGGCGATGTTCGAGCCGAAGCGCGAGCTCCATCTCGCCAAGGCGCGGAGCGAGGAGGACCACCCGGCGCTCGCCGCCTTCCGCGAGCTCGCGCGCGAGACCGGCGCCTGGCTCGTCATCGGCTCGATGGCGGTAAGGCTCGCCGCGGACCGCCTCGCCAACCGCTCCTTTCTCCTGGCGCCCGACGGCGGCATCGCCGCGCGCTACGACAAGATCCACATGTTCGATGTCGATCTCGCCAATGGCGAGAGCTACCGCGAATCGGCGCTCTACCGCCCGGGCGAGGCGGCCACCCTCGCGGCGCTGCCCTGGGGCGTCCTCGGCATGACCGTCTGCTACGATCTGCGCTTCCCCTATCTCTACCGGACCCTCGCGCAGGCCGGCGCGCAGTTCCTCTCGATTCCCGCCGCCTTCACCGTGCCGACCGGGCGCGCCCATTGGCACGTGCTGCAGCGCGCGCGGGCGATCGAGAACGCCTGCTTCGTCTTCGCTCCGGCGCAATGGGGCGAGCATGCGGAA
Organism: Alphaproteobacteria bacterium; assembly: GCA_021325525.1. Lineage (GTDB taxonomy): Bacteria > Pseudomonadota > Alphaproteobacteria > ATCC43930 > CGMCC-115725 > URHD0088. The sequence goes on along the minus strand of JAJPHB010000012.1, from coordinate 16,488 downwards.
GGGCGCAAGACCTACGGCCACTCCCTCATCATCGATCCCTGGGGCGAGGTCCTGGCCGATGCCGGCGAGGGCGTCGGCGTCATCACTGCCGAGATCGACCCGGCCAAGATCGAGGAGGCGCGCCGCATGGTGCCGGCCCTCCGCCACGACCGCGCCTTCTCTTCACCGAAGGCGCCGGCGGCGCTGGCGGCGGAGTAAGGCGCCGTCGCAAGGCGAGGCGTTACCCTAATTCGCGCCCGCCGGCGGGAGAGGAGGAAGGCTCTCGCGCGCCGCCGAATTGATTGCGGCAATCCGCTGGATCGCCGCCGGCCGCGGCTCGGCGGCGACGCCCTGCTCGAAGGCGATGACAGTCAGGATCGAACCGAACGCCTCGAGAAGCTCGCCGGGGCGGAGCAGGAAGGCAGGGTCCGACGGCTTGCCGAACCGCTCGTTGCCGACGGCGAAGGTCTCGTAGACGAGAACGCCATCCGCCGCCAGCGCGCGTACGAGATCCGGGAAGAGGGGGCGGTGCAGGTAGTTCGTCGCGATGATGCCGTCATAGCCGCCGCCCAGCGACCACGGCCGGCCGTCCTCGAGATCGAGCGCCACGACCTCGCAGCCCGCATCCGCGGCAAGCTCCGCCAGCCCCGCGACGTCGCGGTCGACGGCAACGACTCGGTAACCATGCGCGCGCAGCAGGCGGCTGTGGCGGCCGCCGCCCGCGGCGAGGTCGAGGACGCGCCCGCCCGGCCGGATCAGCGGGAGGAAGCGCCGCACCCAGCGCGAGGGTACGGCCGGCCCCCCGCGCGTGGAATGCTCTGGTTTCGTCATTCGTTAGCACTTATATGGCAGGATTGCTAAGTCATCATCCATTGGTGTAACACTCACCGCGATGGATAGGACAGATCCATGATCGTCTATCAGCTCCGCTGCGCCGCCGAACACGAATTCGAGGCGTGGTTCCGCGACGGCGCTGCCTTCGATGCGCAAAGCGCCGCCCGCGAGATCGCCTGCCCGCATTGCGGCGACACCGGGATCGAGAAGGCGCCGATGGCGCCGCGCCTCGCCCGCCGGCGCGAGGCCGAGGCGGCGCCGGGCCCGACGCCGGCGCAGGTGAAGCAGGCGGTCATGGAGCTCCGCCGCCAGGTCGAGGCGCATTGCGAATATGTCGGCGCGCGCTTTGCCGAGGAGGCGCGGCGCATCCACTACGGCGAGAGCAAGCGGCGCGGCATCTATGGCGAAGCCAACGAGGCCGATGCCAAGAGCCTCGCCGAAGAGGGGATCGAGTTCAGCCGCATTCCCTGGCCGGCGCGCACCGACGCCTGATCACAGGGCCGGAGCCTTCACGGCCGTCATCATGTAATTGACGTCGAGATCGCGGCTGAGGCGCCAGGAATCGGCGAGCGGGTCGTAGGCGGCGCCGGTGATCTCGGCGATGCGGAGGCCGTTGCGCCGCAAGCCGGCCGCGAGCTCCGAGGGGCGGACGAATTTCCGCCAGTCATGCGTCCCGCGCGGCAGCCAGCCGAGCACGTATTCGGCGCCGATGATGGCGAGGAGCCAGGCCTTGGCGGTGCGGTTGAGGGTGGCGGCGATCAGCATGCCCCCCGGCTTCAGCACCGCCGCCGCGGCAGCGCAGAACGCGCCGAGATCGGCGACATGCTCGATGATCTCGAGAGCGAGGACGGCGTCGAAGGGCTCGCCCGCGGCCGCCAGCGCCTCGACCGCGACCGCCCGGTAGTCGATGGCGAGTCCCGCGGCCTCGGCATGGGCGCGGGCCGTCATCACCGTTTCCGCCGCCGCATCGATGCCGGTCACGGCGAAACCGAGCCGTGCCATCGGCTCGGCGACGAGACCGCCGCCGCAGCCGATATCGAGAAGGCGCAGCCCGGAAAACGGCGAAAGCAGCGCCGCGTCCCGGCCGAAATGCGCAAGGAACCGTTCGCGCAGGAACTGAAGGCGCAGCGGGTTGAGCTTGTGCAGCGGGCGGAACTTGCCGCGCGGATCCCACCAGGCCTCGGCGAGCGCGGCGAAGCGGGCGATCTCGCCCGGATCGACGGTGCCGCCCGGCCCGCGCGCGGCGGCCTCCGGGCTCGGGTTCATTCCGTTTCTCCGCCCTCCTCGCCAAGCGTCCCGCGGCTTGCTTTGCCGCACGGCGACAGAGTATGGATTGGCGCCCCTCGATCGGCAACGATGCGTGCGGGCGCGCGAGGCGCCCGGATGGGAAGACATGGCGCGAATCGTCCAAAAATTCGGCGGCACCTCGGTGCGCGACATCGAACGGATCAAGAGCGTCGCGCGGCGCGTCAAGCGCGAGGTCGATGCCGGCCACGAGGTCGCCGTCGTCGTCTCGGCCATGGCGGGCACGACCAACCAGCTCGTCGATTGGGTGGGCGAGACGAGCCGCCTGCACGATGCGCGCGAATACGACGTCGTCGTCGCATCGGGCGAGCAGGTGACCGCCGGCCTTCTCGCCCTGGCCTTGCAGGATCTCGGCGTCAACGCCCGCTCCTGGCTCGGCTGGCAGATCCCGATCAAGACCGACGGCGTCCACGGCAAGGCGCGCATCGACTCGATCAAGACGGCCGAGATCGAGCGGCGCTTCAAGGAGGGGCAAGTCGCCGTCGTCGCCGGCTTCCAGGGCTTCGGGCCCGACAACCGCATCACCACCTTGGGACGCGGCGGCTCCGACACCTCGGCGGTGGCGCTGGCGGCGGCGCTCGGCGCCGAGCGCTGCGACATCTTCACCGATGTCGACGGCGTCTACACGACCGATCCACGGATCGTTGCGAAGGCGAGGAAGCTCGATAAAATCACCTATGAAGAGATGTTGGAAATGGCCTCGCAGGGTGCGAAGGTGCTGCAGACGCGCTCGGTGGAGCTGGCCATGAACCACGGTGTGCGCGTGCAGGTGTTGTCCAGCTTCTCCGATGCGCCGGGCACGCTGGTCGTTGATGAGGACGAAATCGTGGAAAAGCAGGTCGTCAGCGGTATCGCCTACAGCCGCGACGAGGCCAAGATCACGCTGCTGCGCGTCGCCGACCGCCCCGGCGTCGCGGCGACGATCTTCGGCCCGCTCGCCGACAACGCCATCAATGTCGACATGATCGTGCAGAACGTGTCGGAGGATGGGCGCACCACCGACCTCACCTTCACCCTGGCGAAATCCGACCTCGCCCGCGCCGTCAAGGTCCTCGAGGAGCATCGGGCGGAGCTCGGATTCGCCGCCCTTAAGCCCGATCCCAACGTCGTCAAGATCTCGGTCATCGGCGTCGGCATGCGCAGCCATGCCGGCGTCGCCAAGAAGATGTTCCGGACGCTCGCCGACAAGGGCATCAACATCCAGGTGATCTCGACCTCGGAGATCAAGGTCAGCGTGCTCATCGCGGAGGAGTACACCGAGCTGGCGCTCCGGGCGCTGCACACCGCCTACGATCTCGACGCCGCCTGAGCCATGGCGCCACTCGGGGGGCATGGGCAAGCGGACCGCGGGCTCGCCCCGCCGGGTGACGCCTCGCCCATGACGCGCGAGGGCGCGATGCGCCGCCTTGCCCATCTCTGGCGCCGCGGCGTCGCCTTCCTCGGCTGCGAGCGGGCCATCATGGGCGGCGCCATGACCTGGGTCTCCGAGCGACGTCTCGTCGCCGCCATCTCGAATGGCGGCGGCTTCGGCGTTCTCGCCTCGGGCTCGATGAGCCCGGAGCAGCTCGATGACGAGATCGCGGGCACCTTCGCGCTGACGGCGCGCCCCTTCGGCGTCAACCTCATCACCCTCCACCCCCGCCTCATGGAGCTGATCGAGGTGTGCGTCGCGCGCAAGGTCGGCCACGTCGTCCTCGCCGGCGGCTTGCCGAGCGCGGCGGCGGTGGCGCGCATCAAGGCCGCCGGGGCCCGGGTCATGTGCTTCGCCCCGGCCCTCGTCATCGCCAAGAAGCTGGTGCGCATGGGCGCCGACGCCATCATCATCGAGGGGATGGAGGCGGGCGGCCATATCGGGCCCGTCTCGACCGGCGTCCTCGCCCAGGAGATTCTTCCGCACCTCCCCGAGGTGCCCATTTTCGTCGCCGGCGGCATCGCGCGCGGCGAAGCGATGCTCTCCTATCTCGAAATGGGGGCAGCGGGGGTGCAGCTCGGCACGCGCTTCGTCTGCGCGCATGAATCGATCGCCCACCCCCGCTTCAAGGAGGCCTTCATCCGCGCCGGAGCGCGCGATGCCGTGCCCTCGGTGCAGCTCGACCCGCGCTTTCCCGTCATCCCCGTGCGCGCGCTCGCCAACCAGGCGACGCAGCGCTTCATCGAGGCGCAGCGCGCCGTCGTCGAGCGCTTCAATCGCGGCGAGGTCTCGCAGAAGGATGCGCAGCTCGAGATCGAGCATTTCTGGGCCGGGGCGCTGCGCCGCGCCGTCATCGACGGCGACATCGAGACGGGCTCGCTGATGGCGGGGCAGAGCGTCGGCATGGTGACGCGCGAGCAGGCGACGCGCGAGATTCTGGACGAGCTGGTCGACCAAGCCTTGGCCGCCATTCTCGCCCGCGAGAAGGGCGGGCCGGACGGGGCGGGCGAACCCGGCCGCGGCGGCGCCTCGCCGGCGGCCGGGTAATGGAGCAGGGCCCGACCCTGACCGGATCCCGCCGCCTGCTGCGGCGCCTGCGGGACATCATGGCAGGGTCGGGCAGCGCGCAGGAGCGGCTCGACAAGATCGTCGGCCTCATCGCCGCCGACATGGTCGCCGAGGTGTGCTCGGCCTACATCATGCGCGCCGGCGAGGTGCTGGAGCTCTTCGCCACCGAGGGGTTGAACCGCGCGGCCGTGCACCGCACGCGCTTGCGCGTCGGCGAAGGCCTCGTCGGCGTCATCGCCGCGACCGCGCGGCCGCTCGCCCTCGCCGATGCGCAGGCGCATCCCGATTTCGCCTACCGGCCGGAAACGGGCGAAGAGATCTACCACTCGCTCATGGGGGTGCCGATCCTGCGCTCGGGCCGCGTCCTCGGCGTCCTCGTCGTGCAGAACCGCACGCGCCGCCACTATGCCGAGGACGAGGTCGAGGCGCTGCAGACCATCGCCATGGTCCTGGCCGAGCTCGTCGCCGGCGGCGAGCTCATCGAGCCGGGCGAGCTCGCCCCCTCCGATGGCATCGCGCTCTTGCCGGTCCGCATCGAGGGCGTCCGCCTCAGCGCCGGCCTCGCCGTCGGCGCCGCCGTCCTGCACGAGCCGCGCATCGTCGTGCATCGGATCGTCGCCGAAGATCCCGAAAGCGAGCTCGGCCGCCTGCGCAAGGCGCTCACCGAGATGCAATCGGCCATCGACGACCTCATCGCCGCCAGCGATCTCGCCGTCGGCGGCGAGCACCGCGACGTGCTCGAAGCCTACCGCATGTTCGCCGCCGACCGCGGCTGGCTCGCGCGCATGCGCGAGGCCGTGCGCAGCGGCCTCACCGCCGAGGCCGCCGTGCAGAAGGTGCAGGACGACAACCGCGCCCGCATGCACCAGGTGAGCGACCCCTATCTGCGCGAGCGCCTCTCCGACCTCGAAGACCTGGCGAACCGGCTGCTCCAGCACCTCACCGGGACCGCGGCCGCGGTGAGCCCCGCCGAATTGCCGGACGAGTTCATCCTCATCGCCCGCAGCATGGGGCCGGCGGAGCTGCTCGACTACGACCGCCGCCGGCTCAAGGGGCTGGTCCTCGAGGAAGGATCGCCCACCGCCCATGTCGCCATCGTGGCGCGCGCCCTCGACATCCCCGTCATCGGCCGGGCCAAGGACGTGCTCGCCAAGGTCGAGGCCGGCGACCTCGTCATCGCCGATGGCGACCACGCCCAGGTCTTCATCCGGCCCGGGGAGGACATCCAGCAGGCGATCGAGGCCAACCTCGCGATGCGGCGGGCGCGGCAGGAGACCTATGCCGCGATCCGCCGCGCGCCGGCCGAGACCCTCGACGGCGTCGCTGTCGCGCTGCACCTCAATGCCGGCCTCCTCATCGACCTGCCGCATCTCGATGCCACCGGTGCCGAAGGGATCGGGCTCTACCGCACCGAAATCCCCTTCATGGTCCAGGCCTCCTTTCCCGGTGTCGACGAGCAGGCGGCGCTCTACGGCCGCATTCTCGACCAGGCGGGCGACCGCCCCGTCACCTTCCGCACCCTCGACATCGGCGGCGACAAGCTGCTTCCCTACATGCCCGAGGCGGAGGAGGAGAATCCGGCGATGGGTTGGCGCGCCATCCGCATCGCCCTCGACCGTCCTGCCATGCTGCGCCAGCAGCTTCGCGCGCTGTTGCGCGCCGCTGCCGGGCGCCATCTGCGCCTCATGTTTCCGATGGTGGCGGAGGTCGCCGAGTTCGCGGCGGCGCGCGAGGTTTTCCTCCTCGAATGCCGGCGCGCCGAGAAGCGCGGCCTTGCCCTGCCCGCCAGGATCGAGCTCGGCGCCATGCTCGAAGTGCCGGCCCTCCTCTGGCAGCTTCCGGCGCTGCTGCCCGCCGTCGACTTCCTGTCGGTCGGCAGCAACGATCTGACGCAGTTCCTCTTCGCCTGCGACCGCGGCAATCCGCGGCTTGCCGGGCGCTACGACCCGCTGTCGCCGCCGATGCTGGCGCTGCTGCGCGACCTCGTGCGGCAATGCGCGGCCTATCGCGTGCCGCTCGGCCTCTGCGGCGAGATGGCCGGCAATCCGCTCGATGCCATGGCTCTCGTCGGCCTCGGCCTGCGGAACCTGTCGATGACGCCCTCCTCGATCGGACCCGTCAAGATGATGATCCGCAGCCTGCATTTGGCGGCGCTGGAGCGCTTCCTCGCGCCCCTTCTCTCGGCTCCCGACCACAGCCTCCGCGGCAAGCTCGCCGCCTTCGCCCGCGACCACGGGGTGGCCATCTGAGCGCCGCATTCCCGTCGCGCCCGCGAATTGTCAGGTCCGGCGCATCTTTGCTATTTCTTAACCATGATTGCCGATGGTGGCGGCGAGCCTCCGACATCGCTTTCTTTCGTTTCACGACGAGTGCGGCGGCATCAGGCCGCCGCGGGATCTGACGCAGCAATGGCACTCTTCACGCGCAAGAAGCAGGACGAGCGCGCCCTTCGCGAGGACATGGATGGCGAGCCGAGCATGCGCCGGCCGGAGACGATCGGCGGCCTGCTCAAAAAGGCGCGCCTCCATCACGGCAAGACGGTCGAGGAGGCCGGCGCCGTCTTGCGCATTCGCCCGTCGTTTCTGAGCGCCATCGAGGAGGACCAGTACGCCGAGCTGCCGGGCCCGGTCTACGCGCTCGGCTTCGTGCGCACCTATGCCGATTACCTCGGCCTCGATGGCGATGCGATCGCGCGGCGCTTCAAGCAGGAGGTCGCGGGCCTCGAGCCGAAGCAGGATTTCTCTTTCCCCGTGGCGCTGCCCGAGCGCAGCCTGCCGGGCGGCGCCATCCTCCTCGTCGCCCTCATCGTCGCCGCCTGCGCCTATGGGTTCTGGTATTACCGGACGACGGGCGACCATCCGCGCCCCGATCGCGTCGCCGCGGTTCCGGCGCAGCTTCTTCCGCCGCCGCCCCCGGCCGCGCCGTCGCCGGCGCCCGCCGCAGTCGCGGCGCCTGCGGCCGCGCCCGCCACGGGCGAGGCGGCGCCAGGCACGGTGATCCAGGCGCCCGCCGTCTCGCCGCAGCCGGCGATCCCGGCGCCGCCTCCCCAGGCGGCGGCCGCGGCGGCCCCGAGCGTGCCGCCCGCCCCGTCTGCCGCGGCGAGCGCCGGCCCTGCCGAGGTCAACGCCCCGGCCAATGCGCCGCCGGTGGCGACGACCGCATCCGCGCCGAGTGCAGCCGCCGCCCCGACGGCCCCTGCCGCGCCGCCGCGCCCGCCTACAACGGAAGCCGCCGCGAGCCCGGCCGTCCCCGCTGCCGCGCCCGAGCAGAGCGCGGCCCTGCCGCCTCCGCCGGCACCGGCCGCGGCCGCGCCGCCAGCCCCGCCTGGAGCGGCCAGCGCTGCCGCTGTTCCGGAGCCGCCGCCCGCACCGCCCAGCCCCGAAAAGCCGCGAGTCTTCGGCGTCACCAATGGCCCTGTCCGCATCGTCTTGAAGGCGGCGACCGGCGATAGCTGGATCCAGGTGAAAGACAACACGCAGACCGTCTCGATGCGGGTCTTGCGCCAGGGCGAGAGCTACCGCGTTCCGGACCGTCCGGGGCTGCTGCTGGTGACGGGCAATGCCGGCGCCCTCGAAGTCACGGTCGATGGCCGTCCGGTGCCCCCCGTCGGCCCTCTCGGAAAGAAGCGCCACGTAGCGCTCGATCCCGATCGCCTCATCAAGGGTACGGCGACCGAGCAATAGGCGGAGGCGACGCCTCGGATCGGCCCGGTTGCCGGGCGATTCTGGCATTCTTCCGGAGCACGCGCTATAAGCGGGCGTTCTCCTTTCGTGAACCGCGCGAGTTTTCGATGAGCGTCCGGCCTTATCGCGACATTCACCGCCGCAAATGTCGGCAGATTCATGTCGGCAATGTCGCCGTGGGTGGCGATGCGCCCATCACCGTTCAGTCCATGACCAACACCCTGACGCATGACGTCAAGGCGACGGTCGAGCAGATCCAGGCGCTGGAGCGGGCCGGGGCCGATATCGTCCGCGTCTCCTGCCCCGACCAGCCCTCGGCGCTGGCGCTGAAGGAGATCGTCCGGCAGGTCAAGGTCCCGATCGTCGCCGACATCCATTTCCACTACAAGCGCGCCATCGAGGCGGCCGAGAGCGGCGCCGCCTGCCTCAGGATCAATCCCGGCAATATCGGCTCGGCCGAGCGCGTGCGCGAAGTGGTGAAGGCGGCGAAGGACCATGGCTGCTCGATGCGGATCGGCGTCAATGCCGGCTCGCTCGAGCGCGACCTCCTCGAGAAGTATGGCGAGCCGTGCCCCGAGGCCATGGTCGAGAGCGCGCTCACCCACGCCAAGATCCTCGAGGACAACGATTTCTTCGAGTTCAAGATCTCCTGCAAGGCGTCCGACGTCTTCCTTGCCGTCGCCGCCTACCAGCAATTGGCCGAGGCCTGCGACTATCCGCTCCATCTCGGCATCACCGAGGCGGGCGGCCTGCGCGGCGGCACCGTCAAATCCTCGATCGGGCTCGGCATGCTGCTGTGGTCGGGGATCGGCGACACGATCCGCGTCTCGCTCTCTGCCGATCCGGTCGAGGAGGTGAAGGTCGGCTACGATCTGCTGAAGTCGCTGGGCCTCCGCCGGCGCGGCGTCACGGTCATCTCCTGCCCCTCCTGCGCGCGGCAGAATTTCGACGTCATCAAGACCGTCGGCATTCTCGAGGAGAAGCTCGCGCATATCACGACGCCGCTGACGCTCTCGGTCATCGGCTGCGTCGTCAACGGTCCCGGCGAGGCGCGCGAGACCGATATCGGCCTGACGGGCGGCGGCAACAACACGCACCAGATCTATCTCTCGGGCGTGCAGGCGCACCGCCTCAAGGATCAGAGCATCGTCGACCATCTCGTCGCGCTGGTCGAGAAGAAGGCGGCCGAAATCGAGGCCGAGCGCGCGGCGAAGGAGCTCGAACCGGCGCAGTAGGGCGCGGGCGTCCGTGGCCCGCTCGCGCGGCCGCGCTCCGCCCCCGACGCGACACTCGGAACTGGCAGACGAAAATCGGCTGATGTCCCAACTCCAACCCGCCCGCGGCACGCAGGATCTGCTGCCCGACGAGATGCGCCGCCACCGGATGGTCGTCGAGACGGCGCGCCGCGTCGCCGAGCGCTACGGCTTCGCCGAGATGGCGACGCCGATCTTCGAGTTCACCGAGGTCTTCGCGCGGCCGATCGGCGAGACGACGGACATCGTCAGCAAGGAGATGTACACCTTCACCGATCGCGGCGGCGAGCAGGTGACGCTGCGCCCCGAGGCGACCGCCGGCATCATGCGCGCCATCCTCTCCAACGGGCTGACGCAGCAGGCGCCGCTCAAATTCTTCTATAGCGGCCCCATGTTCCGCTACGAGCGGCCGCAGAAGGGCCGCTACCGCCAGTTCCACCAGATCGATGTCGAGCTGGTGGGCATCGCGCAGCCGCAGGCCGATGTCGAGGTCATCGCCGCCGGCGCCCGAATTCTCGACGAGTTGGGCATCCTGTCGCGGACCGAGCTCGAGCTCAACACGCTGGGCGACGCCGAGACGCGGCGGAAATACCGCGCGCTTCTCGTCGATTATTACAACCAGCACCGCGCGGCGCTCTCCGAGGACAGCCTGCGCCGGCTCGAGACGAACCCGCTCCGTATCCTCGATTCCAAGGATCGCGGCGACATCGCGGTCAATGCCGGCGCGCCCGAGTTCCACCGCCACCTCAACGACGCCTCGCGCGCCTTCTTCGATGGCGTGCGGCGCGGCCTCGACGCGCTCGGCATTGCCTACAAGATCAATCCGCGCCTCGTCCGCGGGCTCGATTACTACACCCACACCGCCTTCGAATTCGTGACGCGCGACCTCGGCGCGCAGGGTACGGTGATGGGCGGCGGCCGCTATGACGGGCTCATCGAGCTGATGGGCGGTCCCGCGATGCCGGGCGTCGGCTGGGCGGCGGGGATCGAGCGCCTGGCCATGCTCATCGCCGAGCCGCCGCGGCTCGCGCGCCCCATCGCCGTCCTTCCCGTCGGCGAGGCGAGCGAGGCGGCGGCGCTTCGCCTCTCGGAGCGGCTGCGCCGCGCCGGCTTCACGGTCGACCAGGGCTATTCCGGCAATCTCGCGCGCCGCCTCAAGCGGGCGAACAAGATCGACGCCCGCATCGCCCTCCTGCTCGGCGAGGACGAGCTGAAGCGCGAGGCGGTGACGGTGCGGGACCTCGATACGGGCGAGCAGTCGGAGGTGCCGATGGCGGGGCTCGAAGACCGGCTCGCCCGCTTTCGCTGAGGCGCGCTCGCCATGGCCGAGCCCGCCATGACCTCCTTCGATGCGAAGCTCGATCGGCTGGTGCGCCGGCATGCCGAGCTGCGCGACCAGATGGCGGCGCCGGGCCAGGGCGATTTCGCGAAGCTCTCGAAAGAGTACAGCGAGCTGACGCCCGTCGTCGAAACCGTGGCGGCGCTGCGCAAGGCGCAGGCTGAACTGACCGAAGCCGAGAAGCTCGCCGCGGAGGGCGCGGAGCCCGAGCTGCGCGAGCTCGCGCGCGAGGAGCTGCAGGCGCTGTCGGCGCGCCTTCCCGAGCTGGAGCAGCGCGTCAAGCTCATGCTCCTGCCCAAGGACGAGGCCGACGAGCGCAACGCCATCATCGAGGTGCGCGCCGGCACGGGCGGCGAGGAAGCGGCGCTCTTCGCCGCCGATCTCTTCCGCATGTATCAGCGCTACGCGGCGCTCCATCACTGGCGCTTCGAGCTGCTCGACGTATCGGAAACCGGGCTTGGCGGCTTCAAGGAGGCGAGCGCCGCGATCACCGGGCGCAACGTCTTCGAGCGGCTCAAATTCGAATCGGGCGTGCATCGCGTCCAGCGCGTGCCGGCGACGGAAGCCTCCGGCCGCATTCACACCTCGGCGGCGACCGTCGCCGTGCTGCCCGAGGCCGAGGAAGTCGATGTGCGGATCGACGAGAAGGATCTGCGCATCGACGTCTTCCGCTCGAGCGGGCCGGGCGGCCAGTCCGTCAACACGACGGACAGCGCCGTGCGCATCACCCACCTGCCGACCGGCCTCGTCGTGCAGCAGCAGGACGAGAAATCGCAGCACAAGAACAAGGCGAAAGCCCTCAAAGTGCTGCGAGCGCGGCTCTACGACATGGAGCGCCAGGCGCGCGATGCCGCGCGCGCCGCCTCGCGCAAGAGCCAGGTCGGCAGCGGCGACCGCTCCGAGCGCATCCGCACCTACAACTTCCCGCAGGGTCGCGTCAGCGATCACCGCATCAATCTGACGCTTTACAAGATCGACAAGGTGATGAGCGGCGAGGCGCTCGACGAGTTCATCGAGGCGCTGCTCGCCGAGGACCGGGCATCGCGCCTCGCCGAGGTCGAATGAGCGCGCTCTCGCAAAGGGCGATGGCGCCGCAGACGGTGGGCGCCGCCCTCGCCGCGGCGGCGGCGCGGCTCGGCGCCGCCGGCATCGAGGAGCCGCGCCGCGAGGCGCGCCTGCTCATGGGCGCCGCGCTCGCCTGCGACGCGGCGAGCGTGCTGGGATATCCCGAGCGCCGTCTGCCGGCCGACGCCGCGGACCGCTTCGAGGCGCTCGTCCGCCGCCGCGCCGCGCGCGAGCCCGCGGCACGGCTTCTCGGCCGGCGCGAATTCTGGGGCGAGGATTTCATGCTGTCGCCCGCGACCTTGGTGCCGCGTCCCGAGAGCGAGACCCTGATCGAGGCGGCACTGGACCGCGTCGCCGATCGCCACGCGGGGTTGCGCCTTCTCGATTTCGGCACCGGAACGGGTTGCCTGCTGCTGGCGTTGCTGAAGGAGCTTCCCGCCGCGACGGGATACGGGATCGATCTCGCCGAAGAGGCGGTGGCGACGGCGCGGGCGAATGCCGAGCGGCTGGGACTGGCGGGGCGCGCCGCGTTTTTCATCGGGTCCTGGGGCGCGGCGGCGACAGGCGCCTTCGATGTCATCCTCGCCAACCCGCCCTATCTGCGCCGCGCCGATATTGCCGGGCTCGCGCTCGAGGTCGCCCGTCACGACCCTGGACTGGCGCTGGACGGCGGCGAAGACGGGCTTTCGGCGTTTCGCCGACTGGCGCCCGACATGGCGCGCCTGCTGGCGCCGGGCGGCCTCGCCTTCGTCGAGATCGGGGCAGGGCAGCGTGCGGCGGCGTCGGAAATAATGGAGGAGGCGGGTCTTGCGGTTCGCGATATCCGTCACGATCTCTCAGGCATCGAGCGATGCCTCGTGCTCGCCAGGGATGGCCGGCCGAACGGTAAACAAATTGCCGAAAACGCTGAGTAGGGGCCGCGAAAAAAACTGTTGGAATGCACGGCCTTCCCGACTAGGGTGGTGATCCGGAAGGAGCCGCGGGCTCCGAGCGCCCCAGGGCGCCGACTTCGCCCCCTGACACGATCGCTGGATATTCGCAACGCGGATCATCCCCGGCGCGGCTTCCGCATCTAACCGACGGATTCCAATGTCTTACCGCGACTTCAAAGGCGTCATGAGACCAGGACAGAACAAGCGACGCGGGCGCAATCCCAACAACCCGAACAATCCCAACAATCCGAACCGGCCGCGCGGGCCGCATCGGGTGCAGACCTACGACAGCAACGGGCCCAATGTGAAGATCCGCGGCAACGCCTATCAGGTGTTCGAGCGGTACATCGCCCTGGCGCGCGAGGCGCAATCGAGCGGCGACCGCATCGCGGCGGAGAATCTCTACCAGCATGCCGAGCACTATTTCCGCGTCATGAACGCGAATGGCGACGGCCACAACCAGCATGCGGCGCCGCGGCCGATGACGCCCGCCGACACCGAGATGAACGGGCCGGATGCCGAGCCGATGGAGGCGCAGCAGGCCTACCAGCCGCCGCACCAGGCGCAGCCGCAGCCGCAGCCCGAGCCGCCGCAGGCGCCGCCGCCGGAACAGCCGCCGAGCGACCCGTTCGCCGGCTAGCGCCGCCGGCGCGCGGAGGGCAAAGACCCTGCGGCGTTTGCGGGCTTGAGCCGCCCGCCGCACGGCCCCACATCAGCACACGGAAGGCGGAGCACGTTGCCTCGAAGAGGGACGTGCCGCGTCGGTTCATCGCAGTGGGGCTCCCATGGATTTCGAGAAATATACCGAACGGGCCAAGGGCTTCGTTCAGGCGGCGCAGACTCTGGCGCTGCGCAGCGGGCATCAGAGGCTGACGCCCGAGCACGTCCTCAAAGTTCTCCTCGACGACGGGGAGGGGCTTTGCGCCAATCTCATCGGCGCGGCCGGCGGCGATGCGCCGGCCGCGCGGCGGGCGGTCGAGGCGGAGCTCGCGCGCCTGCCGCGGGTCGAGGGGCAAGGCGCGGGACAAGTCTATCTGGCGCCGGAAACGGCGCGCCTGTTCGAGCAGGCGGAAAAGCTCGCGGAGAAGGCCGGGGACAGCTTCGTCACCGTCGAGCGCCTCCTCCTCGCCCTGGCGCTCGCCAAGGGAACGCCGGCGGCAACGGCGCTCGCGGCGGCGCATGTGACGCCGCAGTCGCTGAACCGCGCCGTCGAGGATTTGCGCAAGGGCCGCCGGGCCGATACCGCCTCCGCCGAGGAGGGGTACGACGCCTTGAAGAAATACGCGCGCGATCTCACCGCCGCGGCCCGCGAGGGCAAGCTCGACCCGGTGATCGGGCGCGATGAAGAGATTCGCCGCGCCATCCAGGTGCTCTCCCGCCGCACCAAGAACAATCCCGTGCTGATCGGCGAGCCGGGCGTCGGCAAGACGGCGATCGTCGAGGGGCTCGCGCTCCGCATCGTCAATGGCGACGTGCCGGAAAGCCTCAAGGAGAAGCGCCTCCTCGCGCTCGATCTCGGCGCTCTCGTCGCCGGCGCCAAGTTCCGCGGCGAGTTCGAGGAGCGCCTGAAGGCCGTCCTCGCCGAGGTGACCGCCGCGGCGGGCGAGATCATCCTCTTCATCGACGAACTGCACACTCTCGTCGGCGCCGGCAAGGCCGAGGGCGCGATGGACGCCTCCAACATGCTGAAGCCGGCCCTGGCGCGCGGCGAATTGCATTGCGTCGGCGCGACGACGCTCGATGAATACCGCAAGCACATCGAGAAGGATGCGGCGCTGGCGCGGCGCTTTCAGCCCGTCTTCGTCGCCGAGCCCTCGGTCGAGGACACGATCTCGATCCTGCGCGGCCTCAAGGAGAAATACGAGCTCCATCACGGGGTGCGCATAACCGATGGCGCCATCGTTGCCGCCGCCACGCTCTCGAACCGCTACATCACCGACCGCTTCCTGCCCGACAAGGCGATCGACCTCATGGACGAGGCCGCCTCGCGCCTCCGGATGCAGGTCGATTCGAAGCCGGAGGCGATCGACGAGATTGACCGCCGCATCATCCAGCTCAAGATCGAGCAGGAGGCGCTGAAGAAGGAGGAGGACGAGGCTTCGCGCGAGCGCCTCGGCCGGCTCGTCAAGGAGCTGACCGAGCTCGAACAGCGCTCGGCCGAGCTGACGGCGCAATGGCGCGCCGAGAAGGACAAGCTGGCGAGCGCGCAGAAGCTGAAGGAGCAGCTCGACCACGCCCGCGCCGAGCTCGAGATCGTGCAGCGCAAGGGCGATTGGAGCCGGGCGGGCGAGCTGACCTACGGCATCATCCCCGATCTCGAGCGCAAGCTGAAGGCGGCCGAGGGGGCGGAGACTCACCGGATGGTCGACGAGGCGGTGACCGACCAGCACATCGCCGCCATCGTCTCGCGCTGGACCGGCGTCCCGGTCGAGAAGATGCTGGCGGGGGAGCGCGACAAGCTCCTCAAGATGGAGGAGAATCTGCGCCGGCGCGTCATCGGCCAGGACGAGGCGGTGATCGCCGTCGCGAATGCGATCCGGCGGGCGCGCGCTGGGCTCCAGGATCCGAACCGGCCGATCGGCTCCTTCCTCTTCCTGGGGCCGACGGGGGTCGGCAAGACCGAGCTGACGAAGGCGCTCGCCGAATTCCTCTTCGACGACGAGAGCGCGATGCTGCGCATCGACATGTCGGAATATATGGAAAAGCACGCGGTCTCGCGCCTCATCGGCGCGCCGCCCGGCTATGTCGGCTATGATGAGGGCGGCTCGCTCACCGAGGCGGTGCGGCGCCGGCCCTATCAGGTCATCCTCTTCGACGAGGTCGAGAAGGCGCATCCCGACGTCTTCAACGTGCTGCTGCAGGTGCTCGACGACGGGCGCCTCACCGATGGGCAGGGGCGCACCGTCGATTTCCGCAACACGCTCATCGTGCTGACCTCCAATCTCGGCAGCGAGGCGCTGGCGGCGCTGCCCGAAGGCGCCGATGTCGGGGCGGCGCGCGAGGCGGTCATGGCGGCGGTCCGCGCCGCCTTCCGGCCGGAATTCCTCAACCGCCTCGACGAAATCCTGCTCTTCCGCCGCCTCTCGCGCGCCGACATGGCGGGGATCGTCGACATCCAGCTCCGCCGCCTCGGCCGGCTCCTCGCCGACCGCAACGTCACGCTCGATGTCGACGCGGCGGCCCGCGACTGGCTCGCCGAGGCGGGCTACGATCCCGTCTATGGCGCGCGGCCCCTGAAGCGCGTCATCCAGCGCGCGCTGCAAAATCCGCTGGCCGAGCAGATCCTGCAGGGCCGCATCGCGGATGGCGAGAGGGTGCGCGTCGGCGTCGGCGAGGGCGGCCTCGTCATCGGCGGCGAAGCGCTGGCGAAGGCGGCCGAATAAATCCGCGGCGAAGCCGCCCGCTCCGCATGGCGATGGCGCGGAGCGGGCGGCGTTGCTGGCTTGCCCGAGCGGCGCGGCGAAATTCGATTAACAAGGTTTATTTTGCGTTTGACACCCGGCCGCGCCGGGGCTTATAAGCGCGCCTCCTTTGGCGGCGGGCTTGGCTGCTGTTTTTGGATTGTTCATTGACATTGTGGGGTTGAGGAAGGGATGTGCGGGCGGCGGCGGTTGGGCTG
>JAJPHB010000043.1 GCA_021325525.1 Alphaproteobacteria bacterium | reverse complement strand
CGGCTCTGGCGCCGGCACCGGCCGCGCTCGCAAACCTACCGGTCGCGACGCTCGGCGGGCCGGAGGACCTGCTCGCGGCGCTGAGCGCGCTCGCCGCGTCTGCGAGCCTCTCCGGCACGGTGGTCTGGCCTTCGAGCACGAGCGATGCCGTCCCGCTCCTGCTGACCGCGCTCGGAACCGTCACGATCGAGGCGCCGATACCGCTGCCGAATGGTGCACGGCTCACCTTGCAGAGCCTCAAAGGGGCGCCGGGGAAGCTCGCCATCGTCACCGTCGACGACGCGCCGGCAATCCCGCTCGCTCGCTCCAGCCTCGCTCCGCCGCCGCCTGAGCCGACGCAGCCGGCGCCCCCGGCCTTCCTCGATCTCGGCACCGAAGTGACGGCAATCGTCGTCGCGCCGCCGCCATCTCCAACGGAGCTTCCGAACGGCACGGCGACCGAGACAAATCCCGTCGGCGAGAATGGCCCGCAGCCTCCGGCAGAGGCTTCGCTCGCGGCGGAGAGCGTCACCGCCCCGCCGCCGAGCGCCGACCCGCCGCCTTCTCCGGCGCCCACGCCCAGCCTCGGCCATTCCGCTGCCGCCCTGCTGCGCGGCCGAGCGGCGGCCTCTGCTCCGGCGAGCCTGCCGGCCGGCCCGTCCGCGGCGGCTTGGGCCCCGCCGGTCAAAGAGGGATCGGCGGCGCCGGGCCGCGCCCTGCCGAGCCTGCGGACGCCACCCGCGCTGCCGCTCGGGACCGGCATTCCGCTCCGCGTCGTTGCCGTAGACGTGCCGCAAGCGCCGACAGCTCATGACGACGGAGCGCGGCCGCCGGCCTTCACCGGCAAGCTCCGTCCCTTCGGTCCCTTCGCCGCGCTTGTCGAGACGTCGGCCGGAGCCGTGCAGATCGAGCCGGCGCCGAAGCTTCCCGCCGGTACGCCCGTCGCGCTGCGCCTGCTGCCGGGAACGCCGGCCAGCGCAATCCTCACCATCGCCGGGGATGGCGGCGCGGCGGACGCTCCCCTCCCGCAGCAGGCAGCAGTGTCCTTGCCGGCCGCCTCGGAAGGGACATCGGGCGAGGCGCCGCGACGAATGTCCGAGCCCGCGACGGCATCGCCGACCATCGAGGCCGCCGGCTCCGACGCCTCGGTTGCGACCGCCGGCCTCTCTCCGCCGCAATCCAAGAGCGGTCCGGCGGCGGGGCCGCTGACCGTCCGCATCGTTCTTCCGGCTGCCGGAACGGAGCCGCGTGCGGCGGGTTCCTCCGCATCGCTCGCGCTCGTCGCCAGCGTCATCGCCGAACCCGGCGCCGCAACGGCCGCCTCGACGCTGCTGCGATCGCCCCTCGGGACACTCGCCCTGACGCCGCGCCTTGCCGTGCCGCCGGGGAGCCTTCTCCTCCTGGAGCTTCCCGGTTCTCTGCCCAATTTCGCGCCCGATGGCGGCGACCACGACGGGGCGACTACCGCGGCATGGCCGAGCCTGCAGACGGCCCTTGCCGCCGTCGCGCATACGGCGCCGGAGCTCGCGGCGCAGCTCCGCGCCGACCTCTCCGCTGCGGTCGGCGACCGCCTCGCCGCGAGCTTCCTCCTGATCCTCGCGGTCCTGCGCGGCGCCGAGCCCATCGCATGGCCGGGCGAAAGCTTCGATCACGCCCTCATCCTCGCCGGCCGCGCGGATCTGAAGGAGCGGGTCGAGGCCGATCTCGCGGCGCTCCGCGACATCGCCGCCGACCCGGTGACGACGCCATGGCAGGTCTTCACCCTGCCGCTCATCGAAGGCGAAAGGCTCCGGCCCATCCGCCTCTATCTGAAGCGCCGGCCGGGCGACCAGCAGCGCGCGCGCGGGCGCGAAGAGGAGAGCGCCCGCTTCATCCTGGAATTCGAGCTGACGCGGATGGGGGCCTTGCAGCTCGACGGTTTCGTCCGCCGGCGCCGCTTCGATCTCATCCTGCGCAGCCGCGCGCCCCTCGCTCCGGCGCTGCGCGCCGATGTCGCGCGCATCTTCCATGAGCGCCTCGCCGCGGCCGAGTTTTCCGGCGCCATCGATTTCGCGACGGTCGAGCGCTTCGAGATCGCGCCGCTCGACGCCTTCCGCAGCCGCGTCGGCCTAGCCGTCTGACCGGCGCGAGGCGGCCGCACCGGCCTCGTCCGCCGTATTGGAGAGAAGCCGCGTCGGGAAGCCGCCGGCGTTGAGCGCGGTCACGATCTCGGCGACGTGACCGGGATTGCGCGTCTCGACAACGACATCGAGCTCGGCGAGCTTCACCGGCACGTCATGGAAGAGCCGCTGGTGATAAATCTCGACGATGTTGCCGCCCTTCTCGCCGATGATATGCGTCAGCTTGGCGAGGACGCCCGGCGAATCGCTGATCTCGGCCCTGAGGCGCACGAGGCGCCCGCCGCGCACGAGCCCGCGCATCAGGACGGAAGCGAGAAGCCGCGCGTCGATGTTGCCGCCGCAGAGGACGAGCGCGACGCGGCGGCCGCGGAAGCGCTCGGGATGCGCCATCACTGCGGCAAGCGCCGCGGCCCCCGCCCCTTCGACGACGAGCTTCTGCAGATCGAGGAGCGTCTCGATGGCGCGTTCGAGCGCGCTCTCGTCGACGAGCAGGATGTCGGAGACGAGCGCCGACACGGTGGCGCGCGTGAGGACGCCCGGATCCTTGACGGCAATGCCTTCGGCAATCGTCTGCCCGCCGGCCGGGCGCGGCGCCGGCTTGCCGCGCAGCGCTTCGAGCATCGAGGGATAGAGCGCGGCCTCGACGCCGACGATCTCGACCCCGGCGTTGAGCGCCTTCGCGGCGATGGCGATCCCCGAGATGAGGCCGCCGCCGCCGACCGGCACGACGATCGCATCGAGCTCGGGGAAATCGGCGAGGAGCTCGAGCCCGATCGTCCCCTGCCCCGCGATGATCGCCGGATCGTCATAGGGGTGGACGAAGGTGAGGCCCTGCTCGGCGGCGATCGCCTGCGCCGCGCGGTGCGCCTCGGAGAGGCCCGCGCCGCGCAGCACGATGCGCGCGCCATGGGCGGCGGTCCGCTCGATCTTGGTGAAAGGCGTCCCCTCCGGCATGACGATCGTCGCCGGAATGCCGAGGCGGCGGGCGTGGTAGGCCACGCCCTGGGCGTGGTTGCCGGCCGACATGGCGATGATGCCGGCGGCGCGCTGCTCGGGCGCAAGGCTCTTCAGCTTGTTGAGCGCACCGCGTTCCTTGAAGGAGCCGGTCGGATGCAGCGTTTCGAGCTTCACGACGATATCGGCGCCGGTCAGCTTCGAGAGCGCCGGCGCCGGCACCGCCGGCGTGCGCAGGACCTCGCCGGCGATGGCCGCCGCCGCGGCCCGGATCTCGGCAAGGCTGACGGGAAGGCTCGGCGTCTTCTTGCTCATCGCGGCACCAGGAGGAGAGTGCTGCCTTGGACTTCGCGCCCGAGCGTCAGCCAGGCGAAATCGTGCCAGGGACGCAGCAGGTCGGCGTAATGCGGCGAAAAGGGGTTGCCCGACTGGCCCGGCACCACCATGAAGCGCGAGCGGTCGAGATCGGAGAAATCGAGGAGCATCCGCAAACCCGAGCCATGCACGTCGCGGAACGGGTGCTCGGGATCGGCGATGAACATGCCGCCGCGATTGACCGTATCTGAGCCGCCGCCGGCGGGAATGGCGACCGCGAGCACGTCGCGCAAAACCGGAATGCGCGAGAAGAGCGGATGGGCGAAGGTCGCGACATGCGCCGCGCCCCAGCGCCACGCCGTCATGTCGGCGCCATGCGCGCGCACGAGCTCGTCGAGAGCGCGGCTGAGGGATTGCTGCAGGCGCGCCGTGCAGCCTTCATCGGCTGGCCTGGCCGGGTCGCGGCACCATTCCGGGTGCTCCGTCATGATCTCGCGCACGGCGAGCGGGCGCAGCGCCCAGTAGCTCTCGAAGGCGACGCCGAGCCGATCGGCGAAAATCGCGCGCTCCAATTCGCGCAGCCAGGCGGTGAAGACGAGCGGCGCCGCCGCGTTCTCATCCATCCGCCCGTCCCATCGGCGCAGCAGATCGAGCGCCGCTTCCATGCGCGCGTCCGAAGGCTGGATCTTCAGCATGAGCGGCAACAGTCGCTGCGCCATAAGGGACAGGGTGTCGGCCTGGATCGCGGCGGAGGCGTCGAGCGACTGCTTCGGCGCCTCGTCCAGCAGCGCCTCGATGCGCTCGGCGCGGTTCGGGATGTCCCAGTCGCGGGCGATGAAATAGGGATAGCTGTCCGGCACGATCTTGTTATTGGCGCTGACGAAGCGGCCGCGCGGCGGGTCGAAGGCGCGCGGCAGGTCGGTGAAGGGAATGAAGCCCGTCCAGTCATATTCGCCCGTCCAGCCCGGCACCGGCATCCAGCCATCGCCCTTGCCGCGGATCGGAATGCGCGCCGGCGCCGTGAAGCCGATATGGCCCTCGACATCGGCATAGACGATGTTCTGCTCGGGGGCGACGAGGTTCTGCAGCGCGGCGTTGAACTCGTCCCAATTCCGCGCCCGATTGACGTCCCACAGCGCCTGCGGCGAGCGGTCGCCCGGCGCCAGAAACGTCGCCTGCAGCGCCAGCACATAGCCCGCCGGAGCCGTGGCGCCGCCGAGATCGGAGATGACGGGACCGTGGCGGGTCGAGCGCACGGTCAGCTTGACGGGCGCCTCTCCGCGCACGCCGATCTCCTCTTCGCGCGTTGCGAAGGGCTGCGCGCCGTCCGGCGTCAGGTACCGGCCGGGGTCGGTCGGATCGAGGCGCTCGACGAAGACATCCTCGACATCGCCCTCGGTCGTCGTGAAGCCCCAGCCGATGCGGTCGTTGTGGCCGATGACGATGAAGGGCGTGCCCGGCGCCGTCGCGCCGGCGAGGTGATGATCCGGCGTGTCGATGCGCGCCAGGTACCAGACATCGGGCGTGGCGAAGCCGAGATGCGGGTCGTTGGCGAGTATCGGCTTCCCCGTCGCCGAATGCGCCCCGTCGACGACCCAGTTGTTCGAGGCGAAGGTGGGGCCGACCACGGCGGGCAGCGCCGCATAGATGCGATCGAGCGGCAGCGCGCGGTAAAGCGCCGCCAGCTGCCCGAGCGTGACCGGCGCGTCCTTCGGATACTGCGGATAGAGTTGGGCGAGCTGCTCCGGCGTCACATGCGTCGCGATCTGCGCGCGCAGCAGCTCGCTGCGGTAATTGCCGGCGAGGATGAGCGCCATGTACTTCGCCCAGACGAGGCTGTCTGCAGGCCGCCACTCCTCGGGCCGAGTGCGCAGCACGGCGTATTCGGGCGGCAGGGTGCGCCCCTCGGCGAGGAAGGCGTTGACGCCGGCCGCGTAGGCTTCGAGCGCCTCGCGCAGCGCCGGCGAGAGCGCGGCGAACTCGGCTTCGGCGAGGCGGTAGAGGCCGAGCGTCCGCATCGTTCGGTCGGTGGCGAGCGTCGCCGGGCCCAGCACCTCCGAGAGCCGGCCGGCGCCGAGCCGCCGCATCATGTCCATCTGGAAGAGGCGGTCCTGCGCGTGCACGAATCCCAGCGCGAAGGCGGCGTCGCGATCGTTCGCCGCCGCGATATGCGGGACGCCCGCGGCATCGCGCGTGATGCGGATTTCGGCGCTGGGCCCGGCAAGCGCGATGGTGCCGCTCGTCCGCGGCAGCGAGCCGCGCAGCCAGAGGAGGCCCGATGCGACGACGACGAGCGGCAGCAGCAGAAGCGCGATGAGGAGGCGCCAGCGCCAGCGCATGCTGGGTCAACGGCCGACCCCCTCTCCCGCGTGCGGGAGGGGGTCGGGGCAAGGGCATGATCCGGGCGCGGCGATTGCCCTCACCCTGCCCTCTCCCGCAAGCGGGAGAGGGTTATTGCGGAAGCAGGAGCCGCGGTACCCACCCTCATCAGCCCATATTGATGATGATCGTCTTCTTGTGGGTGAAATGCTCGAGCATGGATTCGAGCGAAGCCTCCTTGCCGAGGCCGGAATTCTTGACGCCGCCATAGCTCAAATTGCTCTGGACGACGAGGTTCTGATTGACCTGCACGAAGCCGGCTTCGAGGCGGTGGCTCGCATCGAGCGCGGTCTTGAGATCGCGCGTCCAGATCGTCGCGGCGAGGCCGTAATCGCTGTCATTCGCCTGCCGGATCGCCTCCTCGTAGTCGCGGAATTTGATGATGCAGGTGACGGGGCCGAAAATCTCCTCGCGCGCGATGCGGCTGTCGTTGCGGGCGCCGGTGAAGAGAACGGGCTGCACGAAGAGCCCGCGCTTCAGCTTGCCGTCCTGCGGCAGCGCCGAGCAGCGCAAGGCGCGCATGCCCGGCGTCTCCTCGCCCATGCGGATATAGGACATGACCTTGTCGTATTGCGGGCGCGAGATGATGGCGCCGATATCCGTCGCCTCGTCGAGCGGGTCGCCCATCTTCATGGCGTCGACCTTGGCCTTCAGCATGTCGACGAAGGCGTCGTGCGCCGCCTCCTGCACGAAGATGCGCGATGCGGCGGTGCAGCTCTGGCCCTGGCGCGTGAAGCGCATGCCGGTCACCGCGCCGGCGACCGCCTTGTCGAGATCGGCATCGGCCATAACGATCATCGGGCTCTTGCCGCCGAGCTCGAGGGTGACCGGAATGAGCTTCTCGGCGGCGGTCCGGTAGATGATCTTGCCGGTCTCGACCGAGCCGGTGAAGGTGACCTTGCCGACGCCCTTATGGGCGACGAGCGGGCCGCCGCAGGCGGGGCCGTCCCCGGTCAGCAGGTTGAAGAGCCCCGGCGGCAGCACCTGGTTCATGATCTGGCAGGCGCGGAGCGCCGCCAAGGGCGCCTCCTCCGCCGCCTTGACGATGACGGCGTTTCCGGCGACGAGGGCCGGCGCGATCTTCATCGCCATCAGCATGATGGGCACGTTCCACGGAATGATCGCGCCGACGACGCCGATCGGCTCGCGGATCGTCATCGTCAGCATGTCGGGCCGGAACGGCACCGTCTCGCCCTTCAGCTCCGAGCCGAGGCCGCCATAATAAGTGAAGAGATCGGCGACGACCGAGGCCTCGACCCGGCTTTCGGTGCGGAGCGCCTTGCCGGTCTCGAGCGCGACGAGGCGGCCCAGCTCCTCGATGTGGTCGTTGAGCGCCCGGCCGCATTCGGCGACGAGCCGGCCGCGCTCGCGCGAGGCGAGCTTCGCCCAGCCCTTCTGCGCCTCGGCGGCGGCCGCGACGGCGAGATCGACATCGGCGGCGCCGCCTTCAGCCGCCGCGCCGATCGCCTCGCCCGTCGCCGGGTTCTCGACCGGGAAGGTGCGCCCGGACGCCGCCGGGCGCAGCGCGCCGCCGATGAGGAGCTTGCCGGACAGCTCGCGCGCCAGGGCGTGCGGATCGAGGTTCGGCTGCAAGCGGCTCTGCGGCATCTCTCCTCCTTAGGGCTGAAGCCCGAGCTCGCGCAGGATCTGGGCGCGGTCGCCGTCGAGATCGGGCGCGGGCGGGCGCGTCGGCGGATCGGCGAAGGCCGACAGCTTCATGGGATTGCCGGCGATGCGCACGGTGCCGATCTTGGGATCGTTCGTCTCGACCAGCATGTTGCGCGCCTTGACCTGCGGATGCGCCAAGGCCTGCGCCACATTGTTGATGGGGCCGCAGGGAATGCCGGCGCCTTCCAGGATGGCGATCCACTCGGCGGTCGGCTTGCCGCGCAGCAGCGGGTCGAGCGCTGCGCGCAGCGCATCGCCGTTGCGATTGCGCAGATCGTTCGTGGCAAAGCGCGGATCCTGCGCCAGATCCGGCCGGCCGAGCGCAGCGCACAGTTTGAGGTAGAGCCCGTCATTGCCGGCGGCGATGATCATGTGGCCATCCGCCGTCGGAAACGCCTCGAAGGGAGTGATCGAGGGGTGCCGCGCCCCCATCGGGCCCGGAATGTCCCCCGTCGTCGTGTAGCGCATGATGGCGTTCTCGAGGAGGGCGAGCTGACAGTCGAACATCGCGATGTCGACTTTCGTCGCCTCGCCCGTGCGCTCGCGGTGGAGGAGCGCGGCATTGACGGCGATCGCCGTGTAGAGGCCGGCGCCGATATCGCCGATCGAGGTGCCGACCCGCGTCGGCGGCGATCCCGGGTGGCCGGTGATGCTCATGATCCCGCCCAGCCCCTGCACCACCATGTCGTAGGCGGGGTGGCGCGAATAGGGGCCGCTATGCCCGAAACCCGAGGCGGCGGCATAGATGAGGCGGGGATAGCGCGCATGCAGCGTCTCCCAGCCATAGCCGAGCTTCTCCATCGTGCCGGGCCGGAAATTCTCGACGAGGACGTCGCCCTTGGCGAGGAGCGCCTCGAAGACGCGCTTGTCCGCGGGCGCCTTCAGATCGAGCGCGATCGACTGCTTGCCGCGGTTGATCGAGACGAAATAGGTCGAGCGCCCCTCCTTGAACGGGCCGTAATGGCGGGCGTCGTCGCCCTTGCCGGGCGGCTCGACCTTGATGACGCGGGCGCCGAGCTCGGCCATCAGGAGCGTGCAATAGGGTCCCGCCAGGATGCGCGAGAGGTCGATGACGGTGATGCCGGAAAGCGGCCCTGTGCTGGCCATCCCGCGATGTTCCTCGAAATGCCTGATGAGCGAGGTCTTAGCGCAGACGGGCGGCGAGCGGCAATGGCATTGCCGCGCAGGGCCCGCTCGATCGAAGCCTCGTCATCGCGAGGAGCGGAGCGACGCGCCGATCGAGGAGCCGGCCGCGGGAACTGGATGGATTCGCGGCGCTCGCCATGACGGGCACCCCGGCAACGCCTCAGAGGTCCATCTGATAGGTGATCCACATGGTCCGCTTGGCGACGCGGTCATAGAGAGTGCGGGCGCGGAAATTGTCGTCCGCCGTGAGCCAGCGGATGACGGTCCAGCCGCGCTCGCGCGCGAGATCGCGCAGCGCCAGCAGGAGCCGCTCGCCGACGCGGCCGCCGCGGAACTCGGGATCGACGAAGAGGTCGTCGAGGAAGCCGGCCGTCGTGCCGGTGAGCGGCCGCGGCATAGCGCGGAAATGCGCGAGACCGACGACGCGCCCCGCGGCAGTCCGGACGACGAGGGCCTCCAGCACATGCCCCGGATCCTGGATCCAGCTCCAGACCCGGTCGGCGATCGCATCGGTCATCGGCATCTTGTAGAAGGTGGCGTAGCCCTCGTAGAGGCGCCGCCAATCCGGCTTGTCGGCGGCAATGGGGGCGGCGATCGTGAGCTCGGTCATGGGCGGTGCCTCGAAACGGCCTTTCACAAAGCTGCGGATGTTGTAGCTTCGGCCTTCGGCGCCCGAGCGCGTCATTGCCGGGCTTCAGCCGGCAAGCCATGGTGCAGCGGCACGATGGATGCCCGGCTCGAGGCCGGGCATGGCGGCGTGAGGGCGGCCGAAACGCCGGAGCCGGAGCGCCGGAGCGCGCCAGCCCCTCGACCATGCCCGGGATCGCCGCCCATGTCCATGACCAGCCATTCCATGACGAGCCACCGCCTCGCCTGCCTCGGCCCGCACGGCTTCCATCGCATCGCCTATGTCGAGTGGCCGGGACCGCCGGGCGCGCGCACCGTGCTCTGCATTCACGGGCTGACGCGGAACGGGCGCGACTTCGACATGCTCGCCGCCGCTCTGTCGCGCCGCTGGCGCGTCGTCTGCCCCGATGTCGTCGGGCGCGGCAAGAGCGAGTGGCTGGCGCATCCCGAGGATTACGGCTATCCGCTCTACCTCTCGGACATGACGGCCCTCATCGCCCGCCTCGACGTCGCCGAGCTCGACATCGTCGGCACCTCGATGGGCGGGCTCATCGGCATGATGCTGGCGGCGCAGCCCGGCTCGCCGATCCGCCGCCTCGTCATCAACGACATCGGGCCGCTCATCGCCAAGGAAGGGCTGGAGCGGATCGCCTCCTATGTCGGCGCCGACCCCGGCTTCGACGATCTGGCGCAGCTCGAAGCCTATCTGCGCCAGGTCTCGGCGAGCTTCGGCAATCTCACCGATGCGCAATGGCGGCATCTCGCCGAGCATGGCGCGCGGCGGCGGCCGGACGGCAAGCTCGGCCGCGCCTACGATCCGGGCATCGCCGGCGCCTTCGCCACGATTCAGGGCGATGTCGACCTCTGGTCCGTCTGGGACAAGATCGCCTGCCCCACCCTCGTCCTCCGCGGCGCCCTCTCCGACCTGCTGCGCCGCGCCGATGCCGAGGCGATGACAGCGCGCGGCCCCAAGGCGCGGCTCGTCGAGTTCCCCGGCATCGGCCACGCCCCCGCGCTCATGGACGCGGAGCAGATCGGCGTCATCGAGGATTTCCTTGCCGCCTGAGGCGGCGGCGACCGCCTATCTCGCCGCCGAGGGCTTCGAGGACGAGCTCGCGCAGGAGCTCGGCGAGCCGGCCGAGCGCCATGGCCGCCTCTTCCTCGCGCCGGGACCGCCGCGCCCCGCCGCCTGGGCGCAGAACCTCTGGTACGAGCCGCGGCGCCTCGCCATCGCCTCGATCGGCGATGCGGCGCGGCAGCTCCGCGCTATCCAGCGCAACTGGGCGCTCTATGCCCATGCCCATCACCGGCGCGCCGCGCTCATCGCCGAGAAGCTGCCGAAGGTCTCGGCGAAGCCGCTGCGCTTCGGCGATGGAGTGCCGTCGGCCCCGCTCGGCTCCTGGACGCTGCTCGATCCCGGAACAGTGCTGGCCGCGCCGCGCTGCGCCAGCGCCTTTCCGAATGGCGAGGTGCATTTCATCGAGGATCGGACGGCGCCGCCGAGCCGCGCTTACCTCAAGCTCTGGGAGGCGCTGACGCTGATCGGCGCGCGGCCAGGGCCGGGCGAGCGCTGCGTCGATCTCGGCGCCAGCCCCGGCGGCTGGAGCTGGGTTCTGCAGAGCCTCGGCGCCGAGGTGATCAGCGTCGACAAGGCGCCGCTCGAGCCGCGCATCGCCGCCCTGCCGCGCCTCGTATTCCGTCGCGAAAGCGCCTTCGCGCTCGACCCGCGCAGCCTCGGCCCGGTCGATTGGCTCTTCTCCGACGTCGTCTGCTACCCCGCGCGCCTCTTCCGCCTCGTCGAGGCCTGGCTCGCCGCCGGGACCTGCCGACGCTTCCTCTGCACGATCAAGTTCCAGGGCGCGACCGACCATGCGACGGCGCGGCGCTTTGCCGCCATTCCCGGCTCGCGCCTTCTGCACCTCTTCCACAACAAGCACGAGCTGACCTGGATCAAGCTCAGGTGAAGGCGGTGCGTACACGAAAAAAGGTTCAGCGCAGAGGGCGCAAGGGCCGCGCGGTGGACGCGGAGCGTCCGAGCCGTTCAGCGCCCCCCGCGCATCCTCCGCGACTTCTGCGCTAAAAAGCTTGAAATAGCTCAGCCGCCTTCGACGAGGATAGCCTTCGAGCGCGAGGCCGCGAGGCGGAGTTTGAGCGCCTCCTGGTAGTCCGGCGAGTCGTAGAAGCGGCGCGCCGCCTCCATGCTGGGAAATTCGAGGACGACGATGCGCTTCGGCTCCCAGCCGCCTTCGAGCGTCTCGGCGCGGCCGCCGCGCACGAGGAACTTGCCGCCATGGCGCGCGACGGACGCTCCGGCGAGCGGCTTGTAGCGCTCATAGGCGGCGGGATCGGTCACCTCCACCTCGACGATGAAATAGGCGGGCACTGGCGCCTCCCTCTGCGGCAGGATGGGTCGGACGCCATCCTTGCCCGCCCTCGTGATAGTGTAAAGGCCGGCGCGAACGGGCGGGGCGGCGGAGGTGCAGCATGGCGACGCACGAGGTCTTCAACCAGCCGCCGCCGCTCGTCGATTACAACCTCTTCCTCGGCGACGCCGCGCTCATCGACGGCGTCCGCCGCGAGGGCGCCGCCTGGGCCGAGGGAGCGCTCGCCGCTTTCGGCGCGCGGCTCGGCAGCGCCGAGGCGATCGACTGGGGCATCGCCGCCAACCGCTATCCGCCGGAGCTCCGCGCCTTCGACCGCTTCGGCCACCCCCGCGACGAGGTCGTCTTCCACCCGGCCTGGCACGCGCTGATGGCGCTCGGCATCGGCGAAGGGCTGCACGCCGCGCCCTGGTCCGAGCCTCGCCCCGGCGCGCATGTGGCGCGCGCCGCCGGCGTCCTTATGCTGGTGCAGATCGAAAGCGGCGTGCAGTGCCCCATCACCATGACCTACGGCGCGGTGCCGGCGCTGCGGCACGATCCCGCGATCGCCGCGGAGTGGCTGCCGAAGATCCTGTCGCGCCGCTACGATCCGAGATTCCGGCCCGCGACGGAGAAGACGGGCGCCCTCATCGGCATGGCGATGACGGAGAAGCAGGGCGGCTCCGACCTCCGTGTCAACACGACGCGCGCCGAAGGGGCGGGCGACGGGGTCTACCGCCTCACCGGGCACAAATGGTTCATGTCGGCGCCGATGTGCGATGCCTTCCTGACGCTGGCGCAGGCGCCGGGCGGCCTCACCTGCTTTCTCCTGCCGCGCTGGACGCCGGACGGCACGCTGAACGCGCTCCGCCTCATGCGCCTCAAGGAGAAGCTCGGCAACCGCGCCAACGCTTCGAGCGAAATCGAGCTCGACGGCGCCGTCGCGCGCCGGCTCGGCGCGGAAGGCCGCGGCATCCCGACGATCATCGAGATGGGCAATCACACGCGGCTCGATTGCGCACTGGGCTCGGCCGGCTTGATGCGGCAAGCGGTCGCGCAGGCGATCCATCACGCGCGGCATCGCTCGGCTTTCGGGAAGACGCTCGCGGAGCAGCCGTTGATGGCGAATGTGCTCGCCGACATGGCGCTCGAATCCGAGGCGGCGACGGCGCTGGCGCTCCGCCTTGCCCGCGCCTATGACCGCGCGGACGACCCTTTGGAAGCGGCGTTCCGCCGCGTCGTCACCCCCGCCGCCAAATACTGGATCTGCAAGCGCGCGCCGATCCTCGCCGCCGAGGCCATGGAGGTGCTGGGCGGCAACGGCTATGTCGAGGAGAGCCCGATGCCGCGCCTCTACCGCGAGGCGCCGGTCAACTCGATCTGGGAAGGTTCCGGTAACATCATGTGCCTCGACGTGCTGCGCGCGCTCGGGCGCGGCTCCGGGACCGCCGACGCGATCCTGGCCGAGCTCGGCCTCGCGCGCGGCGGCGATCGCCGCTTCGACGGCTTCGTCGCCCGCCTCGAAAGCGAGCTGGCCGCGTCGGACGAGGCGCGGGCGCGGCATCTCGTCGAGACCATCGCGCTCGCCCTGCAGGCGTCGCTCCTCATCCGCCACGCGCCGCAAGCGGTGGCCGATGCGTTCTGCGCCGGCCGCTTGAGCGACGGCATCGGCGGCGCCTTCGGGACGCTGCCGGCGGGTCTCGATCCCGATGCCGTCATTCGCCGCACGGCGCCGATGTCATGAGCTCTCGGGTTGAGGCTATTGGCGCTGCCCGGGCCATCTCGAGCCGTTCGGCTTCGCCGCGTCGGCGTCTTCGCTCGACCGGCGCCTGCCTTATGCCGTCTCCTGGAAGAGCTCGCGGCCGATCAGCATGCGCCGGATCTCGCTCGTGCCGGCGCCGATCTCGTAGAGCTTGGCGTCGCGCAGCAGGCGCCCCGTCGCGAACTCGTTGATGTAGCCGTTGCCGCCCAGGATCTGGATGGCGTCGAGGGCGCATTGCGTCGCCTTCTCGGCGGCGTAGAGGATGGCGCCGGCGGCGTCCTTGCGCGTCGTGCGGCCGCGGTCGCAGGCGCGCGCCACGGCGTAGACATAGGCGCGGCACGCATTGAAGGTCGTATAGAGATCGGCGAGCTTGCCTTGGATGAGCTGAAACTCGCCGATCGCCTGCCCGAACTGCTTGCGCTCGTGAACATAGGGCAGGACGATGTCGAGGCAGGCCTGCATGATGCCGAGCGGCCCCGCCGCCAGCACCGCGCGCTCGTAATCGAGGCCGCTCATGAGGACGCGGACGCCCTCATCCACCTTGCCGAGGACGTTCTCCTCGGGCACCTCGCAGCCTTCGAAGACAAGCTCCGCCGTCGGCGAGCCGCGCATGCCGAGCTTGTCGAGCTTCTGCGCGATGGTGAAGCCCTTCATTCCCTTCTCGACGAGGAAGGCGGTGATGCCGCGCGGCCCCGCCTCGGGCGTCGTCTTGGCGTAGACGACGAGCGTCTCCGCTTCCGGGCCGTTGGTGATCCACATCTTCGTCCCGTTGAGGATGAAGCGGTCGCCCTTGCGATCGGCGCGCAAGCGCATCGAGACGACGTCGGAGCCGGCGCCCGGCTCGCTCATCGCGAGCGCGCCGACATGCTCGCCGGAGATGAGCTTCGGCAGGTATTTGCGCTTTTGCGCCTCGTTGCCGTTGCGGCGGATCTGGTTGACGCAGAGATTGGAATGGGCGCCGTAGGAGAGGCCGACGGAAGCCGAGGCCCGGCTCACCTCCTCCATGGCGACGCAATGCGCGAGGTAGCCCATACCGGTGCCGCCATACTCTTCCTCGACGGTGATGCCGTGGAGGCCGAGCGCGCCCATTTTCGGCCAGAGATGGCGCGGAAACGCATCGGAGCGGTCGATCTCGGCGGCGAGCGGCGCGATCTCGTCAGCGGCGAAGCTGCGCACGCTGTCGCGCAGCTGATCGATCTCGGCGCCGAGATCGAAATCGAGGCTCGGATACTGGTTCGTCAGCATTGCGCCTCCTTCGCTGCCTATTCCCTCTCCCCGCCGGGGCGAGGGGCAAGGTGATGCCCTGAAACCTGCGCGTCGTAAACGGCGATGGCGCTCATATTGACGAGGCCGCGCACCGTCACCGAAGGCGTCAGAATATGCCCCGGGCGGGCGAGGCCGAGGAGAATGGGACCGATCGCCTGGCCGTCGCCCAGGGTCTTCAGCAGGTTGAAGGCGATGTTGGCGGCGTCGAGCGTCGGCATGACGAGGAGGTTCGCCGAGCCTTTGAGGCGCGAATTGGGGAAGATGCGCGACCGGATCTCCTCGGAGACGGCGGCATCGCCATG
>JAJPHB010000098.1 GCA_021325525.1 Alphaproteobacteria bacterium | reverse complement strand
GGCGCGCAGCGGCGAGGCGCCGCAGCCGCCTCTTCCCGCGATCGGCGGCGGAGATGTAGGCTGCGCCGGAGATGGCGGATCCGCGGCCTGACGCCGCCCGCCGCGGCAGTCGAGGGCCGGTCAGACAAGGGAGGATGCGAGGTGAGCGACGCCGAGGAAGATCCCTTCGCCGGCCCGGGCCCGGCGGCGCGCTACCGCGATGCGCTCGCCGCCGGCCGCTTCGAGCTGCAGAGCTGCGATGCCTGCGCCCGGCAGGTCTTTCCGCCGCGCGCGCTCTGTCCCTTCTGCGGCTCGCCGCGCCTCTCCTGGCGCGCCGCCAGCGGCCGCGGCACCGTCTATTCGACGACCGTGGTGCGCGAGCGGCCGGAGCAGGGCGGGCCGCGCAACATCGCTCTCATCGACCTCGCCGAAGGCGCGCGGCTGATGAGCCGTGTCGAGGGCATCGCGCCCGAGGCGGTCCGCATCGGCATGGCCGTCAAGGCGCGCATCGCCTCGACCGAGGCGGGGCCGCTCCTCGTCTTCGATCCGGCATGAGGGAGGCCGCTGATGGCCCATGAGCTGCGCGGCGCCGCCGCGATCATCGGCACCGGCCTTGCCGGCATCGGCGAAGCGCCGGGGCGCACGCATCTCGAGCTCCTGGCCGAAGCCGTGCACAAGGCCTGCGTCGATGCCGGGGTGAGCCTGCGCGAGGTCGACGGGCTCTTCACCGCGACGGCCGTCAATTTCGCGCCGGCCCTCACCGTCGCCGATTATCTCGGGCTGCAGCCGGCCGTCGTCGACGGCACCAATGTCGGCGGCTCCTCCTACCTCTCGCACATGATCGCCGCGGTCGAGGCGCTGCGCCACGGGCTCTGCCGGGTGGCGCTCATCTGCTACGGCTCGAACCAGCGCTCGGCGGCGGGCCGCCTCACCAGCATGTCCGACCCGCCGCCCTACGAGGCGCCCTACAAGCCGCGCATGCCGGTCGCCGCCTATGCGCTGGCGGCGGCGCGGCACATGCACCAATACGGCACGACCGTCGAGCAGCTCGCCGAGGTGGCGGTGGCGGCGCGCGGCTGGGCGAACCGCAATCCTGACGCCTTCATGAAGGGGCCGCTCTCGATCGCCGATGTCCGCGCCGCGCGGCTCGTCTGCGATCCCTTCACGGTGCGCGATTGCTGCCTCGTGACGGACGGCGCCGGCGCCATCGTCCTGGTGGCGGCGGACCGCGCCAAAGCGGCGCCGAAGCCGCCCGTCTATTTCCTCGGCGGCGGCTTCGCCGCGACGCACCGGCCGATCTCCTCGATGCCCGACCTGACCGTCACCGGCGCCGCGCAATCGGGGCCGCGCGCCTATGCGATGGCCGGGCTCGGCCCGGGCGATATCGATGTCGCCGAGCTCTACGACGCCTTCACCATCAATACGATCCTCTTCCTCGAGGATCTGGGCTTCTGCCCGAAAGGCGAGGGCGGCCGCTTCGTCGCGGGCGGGCGCATCGCGCCCGGCGGCGCCTTGCCGGTCAACACCAATGGCGGCGGGCTCTCCTGCGTTCATCCCGGCATGTACGGCATCTTCACGCTCATCGAAGGGGCGACGCAGCTGCGCGGCCATGCCGGCGAGCGCCAGGTCGCGGGCGCCGAGGTCGCGCTCTGCCACGGCAATGGCGGCACGCTCTCGAGCCAGGTCACCGTCATCCTCGGAACCGCCGCGACGCTATGAGCGAGACGGCGCTCGAAACCGCGCTCATCCCGGTGCAGGAGCGGCACCGCTTCGATACGGCGCGTCTTGAAGAGTGGATGCGCGCCGAGGTCGCGGGCTATCGCGGGCCGCTCCAGGTCGAGCAATATGGCGGCGGGCAGTCGAATCCCACCTACCGCCTCACCGCCGCCTCCGGCCGCTACGTGCTGCGCCGCAAGCCGCCCGGCAAGCTCCTCGCCTCCGCCCATGCCGTCGACCGCGAGTATCGCATCATCACCGCCCTTTATCCGACCGGCTTCCCGGTGCCGCGCAGTTACGGGCTCTGCGAGGACGAGACGGTCATCGGTACGGCCTTCTACGTCATGGATTGCGTCGAGGGGCGCGTCCTCTGGGACCAGCAGCTCCCGGATATGGCGCCCGCCGAGCGCGGCGCCGTCTTCGATGCGATGAATGCCGGCATCGCCCGCCTCCATCAGATCGACTACCGGGCCATCGGGCTCGAGAGCTACGGCCGGCCCGGCAACTACCTCGCCCGCCAGATCGACCGCTGGTCGAAGCAGTACCGCCTCTCCGAGACAGAGCGGATCGAGGCGATGGACGATCTCATCGAATTCCTGCCGCGCAACATCCCGCAAGAGGAGACGACGAGCATCGTCCATGGCGACTACCGCATGGACAACATGATCTTCGATGCGGCGGAGCCCAAGATTCGCGCGGTCATCGATTGGGAGCTCTCGACCCTCGGCAATCCGCTCGCCGATTTCGCCTACCACGTCATGTATTGGCGCCTGGAGCCGGCGCTTTTCCGCGGCCTCGCCGGGACGGATTTCGCGGCGAGCGGCATTCCGGACGAGCGCGCCTATGTCGAGGCCTATTGCCGGCGCACGGGGCGCTCCGGCATCGCGCATTGGGACTACTACATCGCCTATAACATGTTCCGCCTCGCCGCCATTCTCCAGGGCATCATGAAGCGCTTCCTCGACGGCACCGCCGCGAGCCGCAAGGCCGAGCAATCGGGCCGCCGGGCGAGAGCCGTCGCCGAAGCCGGCTGGCGCCAGGTCGAGGCGCTGCTGCGCGCCTGAACGAACCCTCTTCCGCCACTTGATGAACCCTCTCCCGCTTGCGGGAGAGGGCAGGGTGAGGGCAGCTTCTCGAATTCACCGCGCCGGTGCCGCTTCAGGACCGAGCAAGTCCTCACCCCAACCCTCTCCCGTAAACGGGAGAGGGAATTTCGATGGAGAACGGAGAACCGTCATGGCCCGCTACACCGAGACCGACCCCGCCGCCCTCGATCCGGCGCAGCGGCGAATCTGGGACGAGATCGCGGCGGGGCCGCGCGGCGGCGTGCCGGCGCCCTTGCAGATCTGGCTGAAAAGCCCGGAGCTCGCCGCGCGGGCGCAGCATCTCGGCGCCTTCGCGCGCTACGGCACCTCGCTGCCGCCGCGCCTTTCCGAGCTCGCCATTCTCTGCACCGCGCGCTTCTGGACGTCGCAATACGAATGGCACCACCACGAATCCTTCGCGCGGAAGGCCGGGATCGGCGATGCGGTCATCGCCGCGATCGCGGCGCGGCGGGTGCCCGTCTTCGAGAAAGAGGACGAGCGCGCCGTCTACGAATTCTGCACCGCCTTCTACCGCGACAAGGCGGTGGACGACGCCACCTTCCAGCGGGCGGCCGCGCTCCTCGGCGAGCGCGGCGTCGTCGAGCTCGTCGGCGTCATGGGCTATTACAGCCTCATCTCGATCACTCTCAACGCCTTCGAGGTGCCCGTCCCCGCCGGCGCCGAGCCGCCATTGGCGCCATGACGGGGAGGCGGTGGCGCAGCGCCTCAGGCGCAGCCGATGGCAAGTGCGATGCGGCGCCGGATATCTTCAAGCTGCTGGCGGGTTACGCGCGATGATGTCGCCGTGATACGGGCCTTGGACGTCGTGGCGACGCAATGCACCAAGGCGTAGCACCGTTTGGCGCAGCCATTCTCGGCGCTGGGATCGATGATGACGGAGAGATCGGCAATCGCGAGCCGCTCATCCTCGGTCAGCGGAACAAGAATAACGTTCGGGTAGGCTCTGTCGAAGAGCTCGTGGTCCTCGACCACCGCCGCGGGACGACGCTTGTTCGGCTCCTTCGGGAGCCCGTCACGCCAATCAGCCGCCGCGCCTCGGGTTTGGCGGCGATGTAGGCTCCAACTTGGCGGCTCTGCTGCCGGATGCGTTCGCGTTTCACGCGCCGCGCCTCTTCGGCTGCGATCTCGTGCAGATAGGCCGAGAGGCCAATGCCGCGCGCGCGAGCCTCTTCGATCAGCGTCTGACGGATGCTCTCGTCCAAACGGACGGATATCGGGAACGACATGGTAACCTCACGACAGTCATGTAGTCTTGAGCAGGAGCGGCTCAGCGCCCGCTGCCCGCCTCCTCGGCGACGGCGTCGGTTTTCGGCTTCGTCCACGCCTTGCCGGGAATCGCCGCCAGCAGCTCGCGCGTATAGGGGTGGCGCGGCGCGGCGAAAATCTCTGCCGTCGGACCGTATTCGACGATCTCGCCGCGGCGCATCACGGCGATGCTGTCGCAGACCTGCGCGGCGACGCGCAGATCGTGGGTGATGAAGAGCATCGAGAGCTGCAGGCGCTCGCGGATTTGGGCGAGGAGCTCGAGGATCTGGCCTTGGACGGAGACGTCGAGGGCGGAGACGGGCTCGTCGGCGACGAGGATGTCGGGGCGCAGCGCCAAGGCCCGGGCGATGCCGATGCGCTGGCGCTGGCCGCCCGAGAATTCGTGCGGGAAGCGGTCGGCGGCGCGCGGGTCGAGGCCGACGAGGCCGAGGAGCTCGCGGGCGCGGGCGAAGGCTTCGGCGCGCGGCACGCCATGCAGCATCGGGCCGGCGGCGATCGTCTCGGCGATGCGGGCGCGCGGGTTGAGCGAGGCGAAGGGGTCCTGGAAGATCATCTGCAGCCGCTTGCGCCAGGGCCGCATGGCGCGCCGCGACAGGCGCCGGAGATCGACGCCGTCGAGCCGGATGGCGCCGCGATCCGCCTCGACGAGGCGCAGGATGCAGCGCGCGAGGGTCGATTTGCCGGAGCCCGATTCGCCGACGAGGCCCAGCGTCTCGCCGCGGCGGAGGGCGAGGCGCGCGTCCCTCGCCGCATGGACGACGCGCTGGCGGCGGCCGAGGAGCCCGCCGCCGCTGCGGTAGGCCTTGTCGAGCCCCTCGATCTGGAGGAGCACGCTGTCGCGATCGTAGGGGCGGGGCGGCGGCGGATCGAGGTTCGGCACCGCGGCGATGAGGGCGCGCGTATAGGGATGGCGCGGCGCGTTCAGCACTTGCGCCGCCGTGCCCCATTCGACGAGGCGCCCGCGCTGCATCACGGCGACGCGGTCGGCGATCTCGGCGACGACGCCGAAATCATGGGTGATGAAGAGGATGCCGGCGCGGTGGCGCTGGCGGAGCTCGCGGATGAG
Organism: Alphaproteobacteria bacterium; assembly: GCA_021325525.1. Classification (GTDB taxonomy): domain Bacteria; phylum Pseudomonadota; class Alphaproteobacteria; order ATCC43930; family CGMCC-115725; genus URHD0088. The sequence goes on along the minus strand of JAJPHB010000098.1, from coordinate 13,161 downwards.
GGCCAGGATCTGCGCCTGCGTCGTCACGTCGAGCGCCGTCGTCGGCTCGTCGGCGATGATGATGGCGGGCTCCAGGATGAGCGCCATGGCGATCATCGCGCGCTGGCGCTGGCCGCCCGAGAGCTGATGGGGATAGGCCTCGATGATGCGCTCGGGATCGGGCAGGTGCACGGCGCGCAAGAGCTCGAGCGCACGCTGGCGCCGCTCGGCCCGCGGCAGGTTGAGATGCGTCGCCACCACCTCGTCGATCTGCCGGCCGATCGTCATCAGCGGGTTGAGCGCGGCCATCGGCTCCTGGAAGATCATGGCGATCTCGCCGCCGCGGATCTGCCGCAGCCGCGCCGCGCTCGCCGCCAGCAGATTCTCGCCCTTGAAGAGGATGCGACCCGCGCTGACCCGGAGCCGGCGCGGCGGCAGCAATCCCAGGATGCTGCGCGCCATCACCGACTTGCCGGAGCCCGACTCGCCGACGACGCAGAGGATCTCGTTCTCGGCGAGGGCGAGGCCGACCTCCTCGACGGCGTGCGGCCGGTCGGCGCCGGGCGGCAGATCGACGGTGAGGCCGCTGATCTCGAGAAGGGGCGCCGGCATCTCAGAGCGTCCGCAGGCGCGGGTTCAGCGCGTCGTTGAGGCCCTCGCCGACGAGGTTGATGGCGAGGACCGTAAGCAGAATGGCGATGCCGGGAATGGCGCAGAGCCACCACGCCGTCCGCAGATAGGTGCGGCCGGCGCCGATCATGAAGCCCCAGCTCATGATGTTGGGATCGCCGAGGCCGAGAAAGGCCAGAGCCGATTCGACGAGGATCGCCGTCGCGACGAGGAGCGAGCCGGTGACGATGATGGCCGAGAGGCAGTTCGGCAGGATCTGGCGGAAGATCATCTGGAGATCGCCCATGCCGAGCACGATCGCGGCCTCGACGAATTCGCGCCGCCGCAGGCTGAGGAACTCGCCGCGAACGAGGCGCGCGATGGGCGGCCAGCTGACGACGGCGATGGCGATGATGGTGCTGGAGAGCGATGGGCTGAGGATGGCGACGAGCACGATGGCGAAGATGAAGGAGGGGATCGTCTGGAAGAGCTCGGTGAGGCGCATCAGCAGGTTGTCGACGAGTCCGCCATAGAAGCCGGCGAAGGCGCCGATGAGGGTGCCGATGAAGAGCGCCGCCAATGTCGCGACGAGGCCGATCATCAGCGAGGTGCCGGCGCCATGAGCGATCCCCGCCGCCATGTCGCGGCCGAGCGAGTCCGTGCCGAGGAGATGCGTGCCGAAGGGCGGCAGGAACGGCTTGTCGACGATGGCGAAGGGATCGCCCGGAAAGAAGACCGGGGCGCTCGCCGCGAGGATCAGCACGAGGACGAGGATGGCAAGACCGATGAGACCCGACCGGCTCGCCGCGAAGCGCTGCCAGAGCGACGCGCGGATCATCGCGCCTCGATCCGCGGGTCGAGCAGCGTGTAGATCACGTCGACGACGAGGTTGACGATGACGACGAGGCCGGCCGAGAGGAAGAAGATGACGAGGAGGAGGTTGAAGTCGCGGGCGAAGAGCGACTGGAAGGCGAGCTGCCCCAGCCCCGGCCAGGCGAAGACCGCCTCGACGATCACCGAGCCGCCGAGGAGGCTGCCGATCTGGACGCCGACGATGGTGAGGACGGGCAGGAAGGCGTTGCGGAGGATGTGGCGGAAGGTGATGCGGCGCTCGGTCAGGCCCTTGGCCCGCGCTGTCGTCACATACTCCATCCCGGCCTGCTCCAGCATCGCCGCGCGCATGAGGCGCGTGTAGAGCGCCATGTAGAAGAGCGACAGCGTCAGCGCCGGCAGGACGAGGTGCCAGGCGATGTCGAGGACGCGGTCCCAGCCCTCGTAGAAGGCGGCCACCGTCTCCATGCCGGTCGTCGGCAGCCAGTCGAGCTTGATCGAGAAGAGGACGATCAGCATGAGCCCGATCCAGAAGAGCGGCGTCGCGTAGGCGATGATGGCGAGGATCGAGATCATGGTGTCGGCCCAGCGCCGCACCCGCATCGCGGCGATGAGGCCGAGCAGCACGCCGAAGCCGACCGAGATGAGGAGCGTCGTCCCCATGAGCAGCAGCGTCGGGCCGAGCCGCTCGAGAATGAGCTGGAGCACCGGCATGCTCTGGCGGAAGGAATAGCCGAGATCGAGCGACAGGATGTTCTTGATATAGAGGAGGAGCTGGATCCAGAGCGGCTGGTCGAGGCCGAAATCATGGCGGAGCTGCGCCACATATTCGGGCGGCGCGCCCCCCGCCTCGCCGGCGAGCACTGTCGCCACGTCGCCGGGCGCGAGATGCAGCAGCAGGAAATTGAGAATGATGATGCCGAGCACGATCGGCACCGCCTGGACGAGCCGGCCGAGAATGAAGCGCAGGCGGGCGGTCATGTGGTACCGCCGCCGCAATTTGGGGCGCGCTCATAAGCTCGACCCCGTTTCGTCATTCCGGCGAAAGCCGGAATCCATGATCGAGCAGCCCGGCCTCGGCAAGATGGACCCCGGCCTTCGCCGGGGTGACGAGGAGAGAGAGGTCCGGAGCTCACTTCTCGTAATAGGCGTGGTCGAAGTTGCCGTAGATGCCGAGCGGCGTCGTGATGATGTCCTTGAGGCGCTTGCTGTAGACCGTGGGGAAGGTGAGCTCGTGCGTCCACACGATGGGCGCCGCGGCGACGACGAGCTTCTGGAACTCGTGGTACTCCTCGGCGCGCTTCTTCGGATCGGGCTCGACCGTGGCGAGGTTCATGAGCTCGTCGGTACGGGGCGAGGACCAGCCCGTACCGTTGACGAAGACCGTGCCCTTCTTGATCGAGTTCGAGTGGTACTCGCGATGGACGCCGATCACCGGGTCGGCGAGGTTGTAGAGGAAGTTCGAGGTGAGCTGGAAATCGTAATCGGTGTAGATGCGCTTCAGCCAGGTCGCGACATCCTCGTAGCGCAGGCTGGCCTTGATGCCGATCTTGCTGAGCGCCTGCTGGACGTATTCGCCGAAGCGCTGCCACTCCTCGCCATAGGGCGTGAGGTCGTGGACGATCTCGAAGCGGATGCCGTCGGCCTTCTTCGGATAGCCCGCCTCGTCGAGCAGCTTGTTCGCCCGCTCGACGCCGTCGGGGACGTTGTAGTTGGTGACGTCGGCGGTGTAGAGCCCGGTCGGCGCGAAATTCGAGCTGATCGGTCCCGTCGCCGGCTTGCCGAAGCCGAACCAGATGTTGTCGATGATGAATTTGCGGTCGATCGCATAGGAGACCGCCTGCCGCACCTTCTCGTTGTCGAAGGGGGGCTTCCGCGTATTAAAGTCGAGCTCGACGATGGGCGAGACCATCTCATAGCCCTTGGTCGTCATGGCGAGGGTCGGCAGCTTCGCCAGGCGATTGACGTCGTTGTAGGGAAGGGCGCCGAAGCCGGCGATCTGCGCTTCGCCCTTCTCCATGACGGCCGTGCGCGTCGCCGAATCGGCGATGAAGCGCGCGACGATGCGGTCGAGATAGGGAAGCCCCTTCTTCCAGTAATCGGGATTGCGGTCGAGCCGGACATATTCGCCGCGCTTCCATTCGACGAATTTGAAGGGTCCTGTGCCGATCGGCTTGTTGGCGTAGTCGCTGTGCTGGATATCGCCCTTGCCGTAGATGTGCTGGGGCAACATCGGCGATTCATAGCCGGAGAGCGCCATCATGAGGTAGGGCGCCGGCCGGGCCAGCTTGAAGACCGCGGTGGAGGCGTCGGGCGTCTCGATGTCCTTGAGGTCGCGATAGGTGTTGATGCCGCGCGGATGGTATTTCTTCAGCACCTCCATGATGGTGAACTTGACGTCGGCGCTGGTGAAGGGCTGGCCGTCATGGAATTTGACGCCCTGGCGCAGCTTGAAGGTGATGGTCTTGCCGTCGGGACTGATCGACCAGGATTCGGCGAGGCTCGGGATCGGCTTCAGATCGAAGCCGTATTCGAGGAGCCCATCGAAGACCTTCGCCGTCACCTGCCCGATCGGCCCCGAGGTGCTGAGATAGGCCGCCATGGTCGGCGGCTCGGGCTGGGTGATCATGACCAGCGTGCCGCCGCGCTTCTGCGCCTCGGCCGCGGGCGCCAGTGCCAGCATCAGCGCGGCGAGCGCCGCCGCCGCCATCCTCGACCATGCCTTCGCGATCATGCCCCTCTCCCTTGCTGGCCGGCTCACCCTTTGCGCCGGCAGTTCTTGTCGCTTCCGGCGAGTGTAGCGGCGGGAAGGGCGGAATGGCCACAGGCGCGTGGCGGCGCGGATTCATGTCCGGACGAACCCTCCAGGTCGTTGCAAAAGCCTCTCCCTCGAGGCCATCGGATTCACATATCGCGCCCAGAGATTTACGATCGAGCTTCATGATAGTGACCGATCTCGTCCCTCTCCGCCCCGACGGGGCGGAGAGGGGATGATTTGGACCGAGACCTGTGAATGCGGTAGCCCTCCCGCGGAGAGGAGAGGGTGAGGGGATTTCTACCGCGGCGTGCTGCTGCCGGAATAAACGGTGCCGCTCTGGGCCATCAGGTTGTTGGGGTTGAACCCCAAGGCGGTGATGGTGGTCGGATCGAGCTGGCCTGTCGCCCGCAAATCCCGGCTCTGCTGGAAGCGCTCGATTGCCGCCGTCGTATTGGGGCCGAGGACGCCGTCATCGGGACCGCGATAAAAGCCGAACCGGTTGAGCCGCGCCTGGATCATGCGCACGACGTCGCGGTTGAGCGGCTGCATCGCCGTTTGCGACACGGGCGGCGCCGGGGGGCCCATGGCGACGAGGTCGCCGGGGGCGAGGCCGAGCGTCTTCACCGTGGCGTCGTTGAGCTGTCCCGTCACCTGCAGCCCGTGACTCTGCTGGAAGCGCTCGAGCGCGGCCGAGCTGTCGCGGCCCCAGACGCCGTCGGCCGCACCCCTGTAGAAGCCGAGCCGGCGCAGGCTCTCCTGCACCTCCCTCGTCGCCTGCGGCGACAGGGACTGCGCGTAGGTGAGAGGCGGCGCGGTCTGCGCCATCGCCGGAGGCCCGAGCGTCGCCCCCGCCAAGGCCAGCGCCGCGATCAAGCCGATGCGTGTCATGGTTTGATACTCCTTTCCGTCGTCCTGGCGGCGGAGGCAAGGCTCCGCCGTCATTCCTCTGACAGAGGAAACACCGCAGCGGCACGCTACTCCCGGTCATCGGGCCCAAGGCTTCGGCGACGGATTTCCCTGTCGTGACGGTGCCGATCGGCTATCGTGGGCGCGTTCGGGTTGTTCGGGTGCCCTCGGATGCGCGATGCCGTCCTCGTCATCAACGCCGGCTCGTCGAGCGTAAAATTCTCGCTGTTTTCCTGCGGTGGGCGCGGCGAGATCGAGCTGAGCTGCAAGGGCCAGATCGAGGCGATCGGCCTCCGACCGCGCTTCGAGGCGCGCGATGCGGCAGGGGCGGCGATCGGCCGCCGCGACTGGCCGGAGGGCGAGGCCGCCGATCACGCGCGCTGCCTCGATTTTCTCATGGATTGGCTCGGCGGGCGCCTCGGCGGCGGCCGCCTCGTCGCCGCCGGGCACCGCGTCGTTCATGGCGGCCGCAGCTTCGCGGCGCCGGTCCGCATCGATGCAGCCATCCTCGATGCCCTCGCCGCCCTCGTGCCGCTGGCGCCGCTGCACCAGCCCCACAATCTCGCCGGCATCCGCATACTGATGGCGCTGCGCCCGGAGCTGCCGCAGATCGCCTGCTTCGACACCGCTTTTCATCGCGGCGCGCCCGGCCTCGCGCACCGCTTCGCGCTGCCGCGCGAGCTGACGGAGGCCGGAATCGAGCGCTACGGCTTCCATGGCCTCTCCTATGAATACATCGCCGGCGAATTGCCGCGCCACGCGCCGGCGTTGGCAGAGGGCCGAGTCGTCGTCGCCCATCTCGGCAACGGCGCCAGCATGTGCGCGATCGCAGGCGGCGTCAGCCGGGACAGCACGATGAGCTTCACCGCGCTCGACGGCCTGCCGATGGGGACGCGCTGCGGCGCGCTCGATCCCGGCGTCGTGCTCTATCTCCTCAACGAGCGCGGCATGGATGCCGCCGCGGTCGAGGCGCTGCTCTACCGCCGCTCCGGTCTCCTCGGCGTCTCGGGCCTCAGCAGCGACATGCGCGCGCTCCTTGCGAGCGACGACCCGCGGGCGCGCGAGGCCGTCGACCTCTTCGTCTTCCGCATCGGCCGCGAGCTCGGCGCGCTCGCCGCGGTGCTGGGCGGCCTCGATGCGCTCGTCTTTACGGGCGGCATCGGCGAGAACGCGGTCCCGATCCGCGCCCGCGTCTGCCGCGACGCCGCCTGGCTCGGCCTGCGTCTCGACGAGGCGGCGAATGCGGCGGGCGGGCCGCGCATCAGCGCCGAGGGCAGCGCCGTCTCCGCCTGGGTGCTGCCGACCAATGAGGAGCTCGTCATCGCCCGCCACACCCTGGCGCTGCTCGCAGGCGAGGGGCGCCCTTAAAGCCGTAAAGCGCCGCCGGATTGTCGACGAGAATGCGCCGGCGCGTCGCCTCGTCCGGGGCCCAGTCGAGCAGCAGGTCGAGGAGGTCGGCGTCGTCCGGCAGCGTGGGCTGCCCGGGATGCGGCCAGTTGCTGGCCCATAGCATGCGCTCCGGCGCATGCGCGACGAGCGCCTTGGCGAGCGCGCCGACGTCGCCCCAGCGCGGCGGCCCCTCGCGCGACAGCGATTCATAGGGCGCCGAGAGCTTGACCCAGAAGCGCCCGGTGTCGATGAGGCGCAGCAGGCTCTGGAATGCCGGGTGCTCGGGCGGCACGGGATCGTGGAAGCGGCCGACATGGTCGACGACGATCGTCCCCGGCAGGCGGCGCAAGACCGCCTCGCGCTCGGGAAAGCTCCGGCCGTCGAGCTGGATCTGGGAATGCCAGCCGAAGGGCTGGACGCGCGCAGAGAGCGCCTCGATGACGTCCCAGCCGAGATAGCCCCTGGGCATCAGGTGGAAGCGGATGCCGCGAATGCCGGCTCGGGTCAGGTGCTCGATCTCGGCATCGGGCGTCGCCTCGTCGATGACGGCGATGCCGCGCGCCGTGTCGAGGCCGAGGGCGGCGATCGCCTCCAGCGTGCAGCGGTTGTCCTTGCCATAGGCGTTGGGCTGCACGATGACGGCGCGGGCGATGCCGAGGCGCCGCTGCACCGCGCGGTACGCGGCGACGGGCGCCTCGGGCGGCGGCACGGCGTCGGGGAGGATCGGGAAGCGCTTCTCGTAGATGTGCATATGCGTGTCGCAGGCAAAGGGCGGCGCCTGAAGGCGGGGAGGTCTCGGGCTCTCGGTCATGGCGCGTCCTCCGAAGGCAGTGCTGGAAATCCGTGTTCTCCTCGCCGCAAGGCTGCCACGCGCGCCGCCGCCCTGCCAAGGCGGATCACCCGCAGAGCGCGAGGACCGCGGCGAGCTGGGCGCGCAATCCCTCGCGGCCGGCGGCGAAGCGCCCGTCGAGGAGCGCCGTGCCGATGGTGAAGGCATCAGCGCCGGCCGCCGCCAGATCGGCGATGCGCTCCGGCGTGTCGACCGAGCCGGCGACGATAAGGCGGCCGCGGAGCGCGGCGCGCGCCGCGCGGACGAGATCGAGCGGCGCCGCCTCGACGGCGCGGTAGGCGAGGAGGTCGATGCCGGCACAACCCAGCGCCTCTGAGCGCCGGCAATCGGCGGCGATGCGCCGCGCATCGCCGCGCAGCCGCGTCGGGTGTCCTTCTGGCTCGCCGGCGAAGGGAAAGAGGCGGATCGGCGCGCCCGCGACCGCCGCCCGCAGAATCTCGACATGGCCGCCGCCGAGGACGCAATCGACGCCGATGGCGCGCGCGGCCTCGCCGGCGCGGCGGCAATCCTCGGGCGCGAGGCTGACGATTTCGAGATAGCTCGCCGCGCCCATCGCCTTGATGCGGCGGTTGAGCGCGTCCAGCGTTGCGGGTGGCACGCCGACATCCTTGAAGCCGATGTGGCGGAGGCCGAGGTCGGCGATCTCCTCGAGGCGTTCGAGGCAATCCGGGACCGTCCGGTCGTCCCGGGTCAGCATGAAGATGAAATCCATGCCGCGCCCGCCCCCTGTCGCGTTAGGGCTCCGGGCCGGAGCTCGCCCGTCAGTCGCCGCGGTAGTCCGCGCCGAGATGGAAGAGGCAGTCGCCGCGCTCCGTGCGGCCCGGAATGCGCTTGCAGATGACGACGCCGTCGCGCTCGAAATAGGCCGTCGTCGGCTCGCGCCAAGGCGTGTCGGGGAAATGGACGACGCCCGCCGCCTGTCCTGCCTTCACCTCGTCGCCGAGCTCGACGTAAGGCTCGAAGAGGCCGCTATCGGGCGCGTAGCAGTAATAGGGCGCGCCGGCGACGATGAGGATGCGCGTCTTGGCGGGCGGCTCGGCGTGAAGCGGCCGCCGCAGCACGCCGACATGGTCGAGCAGCCGGGCGACGCCGCGCTCGGCGATGACGAGGGCCGCCTTCGTCACCGTGCCGCTGCCGCCGAGCTCGGTGCCGAAATGGCGGACGCCGACGCGTTCGGCGGCGCCGGTCAGGGTGCGGTCCTCGCCCTGCGGCATGTCGAAGAGCATGCTGATCGGCGCGCCGAAGAGCTTCAGCATCTCGATCGTCTCGGCGCGCTGCGCCGGGTCCTTCGGCAGCCGCACGAGCGCGCTCGGAATGTACATGAGCGAGCTGCCGCCCGAATGGAGGTCGATGACGAAATCGGCCATCGGCAGCAGCACGGTCTCGATGTAATGGGCGATGGCGGCGGTGGGCCGGCCATTGGGGTCGCCCGGGAAGGAGCGGTTGAGGTTGCCCTCGTCGATGGGCGAGGTGCGCATCCCCGCCATCGCCGCCGGCCAGTTGGCGGCCGAGAGGATGATGACGCGGCCTCTCACATCCTCCGGGACGAGGCGGCGCGTCAGCTTCATCAGCGTGACCTGCCCCTCATATTCGTCGCCGTGGTTGCCGGAGATGAGCAGCACCGTCGGACCGTCGCCGTTCTTGATGCAGGTGATGGGGATCGGCAGCCAGCCATAGGCCGAGCGATGCACCGAATGGGGCAGGCGCAGGAAGCCCGAATGCTTGCCCTCCTTCGTGAAGTCGAGCTCGGAGGCGATGCGCGATCTGGCCATGAGAAGCGATCCTCGATGCGGCACGGGCGAAGAATCCCTCACGCATTCTCTCTCATGGCGAGGCGCCGGCGCCGGCGGTGGGGCGGGGCCGGGATTTCAGCAGAATGCGCCGACGCTGGCAACGCCGGACGACGGCGGCGAAACGGCGGCGGCGGCGCGTTCAGAGGCGCCAGGCGAGGGCGGCGAGGCAGACCCAGAGGCCCCAGGCGATGCCGCTGAGGCCGAGCCACAGGAGTAAGGCGCGGCGCGCCGTGTAGCGATCCCGATCTTCGAATTCGCGACTGGCCATGCAACCATCCGTATGCGGCGAACGCCGCCGCCATTCTGCGTTCCGGCCTCGTCCCTCGCGCTTCGCGTTGCAAGGTGCGTGCCGAGCGGGGAAAGCCAGCAAAGTCAACAGGATGGGGGCGCTCGCGGCGGGCTGTCGCGAGGGAGTGTAAAGGCAGCCGACAGGCGGGATCGCGGCGCCCGGAGCGCGGCACGCGGCGCCCGCCCTTGCTCTCAGCGGTAGAGTTCGAGCTCCGGCCGCGGATCGCGGAAGAAGCCGTCGCGGTTCGGCATCCGCACCTGCGGCAGGCTGTGCGCGTCGATCGTCTCGGTCTTCGGAATGATGTTCGCTTCGCCGAGGATGTAGGCGACGACGCTGTAGACCTGGTCGTCGGTGAGCGAGCCCGGCGCGTTGAACGGCATCGCCCGCTTCACATAGTCGAAAAGGGTCGTGGCATAAGGCCAATAGCTCTCGACCGTCTTGACCGGCGCGGCGCTGGCGAGCGTGCCGCGGCCGCCGATCAGCTTGTCGCCGAGATATTGCGGCTTCGCGATGCCTTCGAGCTTCTCGCCATGGCAGGCGGCGCAGCTCTCGGCGAAGACCTTCTCGCCCTCGCCATGGCTTCCCTTGCCGGGCGGCAGGCCGGCGCCGTCCGGCGGGATGGCGAAGAAGCGCGACAGCTCTTCGGGGCTGGGCGTCGTGCCGAATCCGTAATGATCGGGATCGCCGCCCTCGGCCAGGGCCGGCAGGGCGAAGCTCGCCGCGGCGGCGGCGAGCCCGGCGAGGAGGAGCCCCTTAAGCGTGCACATTGCTGACGCTCCCATCGGCGGCGACGGCCCAGCTCTGGATGGCGTTGAAATGATAGATCGAGCCGAAGGGCCCCGCCAGGCCGCGGATGGCGACGAGCTCCTTCAGCGTCGGCTGGATATAGCCCGTCTCGTCGACGCAGCGGCTCTGCAGCACGGCGGGCTGGCCGTCCCAGAACCAGGGGAAGCGGAAGCGCGTCGTGCAGATGGGCTGCACGGGCTCCTGCAGCGCGGCGAGGCTCCAGCTCTTGCCGGCATCGGTTGAGACCTCGACGCGCGCCACGCGGCCGTGGCCGCTCCAGGCGAGCCCCGTCACCTCGTAGAAGCCGGGCCCGGGCAGCTTCATCTCGCCCGAAGGGAAGGTGATGACCGATTTCGCGTCCATGACGAAGGTGAATTGCCGCGCCTTCCCGTTGCCCATGAGGTCGGTGTATTTCGAGGTCTCCTCGCGCGTCATATAGGGCTTGTCGCTGACCTCGAGGCGGCGCAGCCATTTGATGTGCATGTTGCCCTGCCAGCCCGGCAGGATGAGGCGCAGCGGATAGCCCTGCTCGGGCCGGATCGCCTCGCCGTTCTGGCCATAGGCGATGAGCCCGTCGGTCAGCAGCTTGTCGAGCGGGATGCTGCGCGTCATGACGGCGGCATCCGAGCCCTCCGCCAGGACCCAGGCGGCGCCGGGCTGGAGGCCGACTTCGCGCGCCAGCGTCGCGAAGGGGACGCCCGTCCATTCCGAGGTGCTGAGGAGGCCATGCGTCCCCTGCACGGTCTTCAGCGTCGGCTGCTTCCATTCGGTGAGCGTGTTGCCGGCGCATTCGATGAAGTGCATGCGCGAGGCCGAGGGGAAGCGCTTCAAATCGGCCATCGAATATTTCTTCGGCCGCTCGACCATGCCGTGGATGAAGAGGAAGTGCCTCGCGGGGTCGATGGTGGCAATGCCGTTGTGGTGGCGCTCGAAATGGAGGCCCGAGGGAGTGACGACGCCGTAGCTCTGGTCGAGCGGCGACATCGTCCAGGAGGAGAAAGGCGTCGTCGCCGGGATATTGGGGCGCCAGCGCGTTGCCGTCTCGAATTGCGAGCGCGAGCCGTAGCCGCCATCCTCGGCGATGGGCGCGCCTTGCTCCTTCGTCGGATCGGCCGGCACCTCGCGCAGCACGGCGCCTGCCGGCGCCTTTGCCTGCGCCCACGCCGCGCCGGCGCCGCCGAGCATCGCCGCGGCGACCGCCGACCCCGCCGCTACCAGCACGCGCCGGCGCCCGGGGTTGGGGAACATGCCCTCGCGGCATTCGCAATCTTCGAGCGCCGCCTTGCGCGCCGCCAAGGCGCGCTGCTCGGCCGCGATCATGCCGGCGATGATGGGACGCGTCTCCTCGTCGTATCCCGCAAGGAGATCCGGTTCGGCCATGGCTCCCTCCCCGCCGTGCGGACACGGCTCTTTTTGCCCGCCTCTGGCCTCGACCGAAAGAATATTTCGGTCCCTGCTATCCTGCGATAGACATCGCCAATAACGGCCGAGCCTTATTCGATTATTTGTCCCGCGTTTCGACTGTGCTGTCAACGCGCGTCCTGGCCGGCAACTTCAGCGAAGTGGGCGCATAGGGCGCAGCAGCTTCGCCGAGGCCGCCGACCGTCTCGCCTCGCCTGCGACCTCAGCGCATCCTCAGCGGCCTCTGCGCTGATCGTGTTTCTCTATTTTTCACCCCGCCTTGCGGGCGGCGGCGATCTTCTCGCGTAGAGTGGCGATGTCGATCGCCCCCGGGATCATCTCGCCGCCGATGACGAAGGCGGGCGTGCCCTGGATGCCGAGCGCCTCGGCGAGGTCGTAGTTGCGCTTGATGATCTGGCTGATCTCGGGCTTCGCCATATCCGCCTTCGCCTTCTCGACATCGACCCCGGCGGCGGCGGCGACTTTGAGGACGACATCGTCGTCGATCTGGCCGCGCGCCGCCATCATCGCCGTATGGAAGGCGGCATAGCGACCCTGCAGCCGCGCCGCCAGCGCCATGCGCGAGGCGAAGACCGAGGGTTTGCCGAGCACCGGAAACTCCTTGTAGACGACGCGGATGCGGCCATCCTCGCGGATCAGCGCTTCGAGCGACGGCTCGACCTCCTTGCAATAGGGGCAGCGGTAGTCGAAGAACTCGACGAGGGTCACGTCGCCATGCGGATTGCCGCCGATGGGCGCCGTCGGGTCGTCGACGAGCTCGGCGCGGCGCTCCGTCAGCGCCTGGCGGGCGCGGGCGGCGCTCTGCTGCTCCTCCTTGTCCTTGGCGGCCTGGAGCGCCTCGATCACCACTTCGGGATGCTGCAGCAGGTAGTCGTGAATGATCTGCTCGATGGCGGCGCGCGATCCCGCCGTCGCGTCTTCGGCCGCGGCCGGGAGCGGCAGGAGCGCGCAAAGGAAGAGCGCGCCGCTGAGGACGCGCAAGAGGGATCGCGAGGTCATGGCAAGTCTCTTTCTCGAAGCTGCGCCGCCGCGGCAGCGGCGCATCATGCGGCAGGCGAGGGGGCGCGGCAATATCGCCGCTGTCAGGGCACGAAGCGCCATAGCCGGGCGCTCCGGTCGAGCTCAGCTCCGGCGGCGCGCCTGGTCGCGCAGATCCTCGGCGCGCAGCCGCGCCGGCGTCCCCGGCTTCAGGTAATGGATGGCGCGGTTCGCCTGCTGGATGGCGAGCGCCTTGTCGCCCTCCGTCATCGCCTCCTCGGCGCCGGCGAGCGCCGCCATGCCGAAATCGTTCTCGCGGCCATAGGCGACGGCGAGGAAATGCCAGGCCTGGCTGTTCCGGTCCTCGAAGCGCACCGCCTCTTTGAGGTTGGCGAGGGCGCTCTTGTTGAGCTCTGGCTTGCCCGATTCGATCTCGACCTGCGCCAGCTCGATGCGGAGCAGCGGCTGGTCGGGGGCGAGGCGGGAGGCTTCCTCGTAAGGGGCGAGCGCGTCCGCCACATGGCCGTTCTCGAACAGCATCTGGCCTTTCAGCTCGTAGAAGTAGGGGTTT
>JAJPHB010000104.1 GCA_021325525.1 Alphaproteobacteria bacterium | reverse complement strand
TTTCATTCCCGGCGCGTCGAATCGATGAACACCCCCAGGCTGCAAAGTTGGCGCTCGCTGCCGGCAAGCCGTTCGAGGACTTCGTCGCCGCTTCCCGCGAGCAGCAGGGCGACGAGGGCCTGCGCGATCGACAAGGCGGGGACGATCGAAGGAAAGAAGGACGGTCCGTTCGCGGCGACGACAAGCGAGAGCGCCGCGCGTCGGGCGAGCGGCGAGATCGGGCTGTCGGTGATTGCGAGCACCCGGCCGCCTCGGCTGACGCCGAACTCGACGGCGCGGAGCATGTCGTGCGGGTAGGGCTCGTAGCCGATCGCGAGGATCACGTCGCCGGGCTCGACGCGCCGCAGCTCGTCGGCGAAGCTCCCGCCCTGGCCCGTCAGGAGGATCGTGCGGTCGAGGAACATGCGGCAGGCGTAGTGAAAGAAATAGGCGACCGGATAGAGGCTGCGCACGCCGATAATGAAGATGCGCGGCGCGGTGGCGAGCATGCGCTCGGCCTCGCCGAGCTTCGCTTCGCCGAGGGTCGTGTAGGTGCGCTGAAGATCGGCGAGATCGGCGCTCATGATGGCGCTGATGAGCGCCGCCGTCTCGCTGTGCCGAGCGCGCTCGCGCAACTCGCGCGCCCGCTCGGTGAAGGACAGCTCGCGCTCGCGCAGCCAGGCGCTGAAGGGAACGCGAAATGCCTCGTAGCCGGGGAAACCCAGATCCTGCGCGAGGCGCATCATCGTCGAGGGCGTGACTCCGGCCTTCGCCGCGACGCCGCGCATCGAGCTCAGCGCGATCTCCTCCGGGCGGTCGAGGACGAAGCGGGCAGCGCGCCGAAGCTGCGGGCTGAGCTCGGTGAATTGCGCTTCGATCCGCTGCCGCAATGCGGCGAAATCCATCGTCCGGCACCTCGACGGTCGAAGAGGGTGCCAGTTAGCACCGGCGCAGCGCGCCGGCGCAAGCCGGTTGCGCGGTGGAGAGGCTCATGAAACGGGATCTTCGGGGCAAGGTCGCGCTCGTGACCGGCGGCGGCGCCGGAATGGGTCGGGCGCATGCTCTTGCGCTCGCCGGCAGCGGTGCCGCCGTCGCGGTGCTCGATATCGATGACGAGGCGGCGCGGCGGACTGTGCGGGAGATCGAGGAACGCGGCGGGGCGGGCCTCGCCTGCCCCTGCGACATCGGCGACGCGGCAGCGAGCGCCGCGGCCGTCGCCGCGACCGAGAAGCGCTTCGGCCGGCTCGACATCCTCGTCAACAACGCCGGAATCGGCGGCGAGAATGCCGCCATCGAAGAGATCGACGAGGCGCGTTTTGACCGCATGTTCCAGATCCATGCGCGCGGCAGCTTCTTCTGCGGGCGGGCGGCGATGGAGGCGATGAAGCGGCAGGGCGGCGGCCGCATCATCAATACGGCAACGCGCTGGATCATGTCGGGTCACGAAACCTCGTCGCATTACATCGCGGCGAAAGCAGCTGTTATCGGCCTGACGAAGGCTTGGGCGAAGGAGCTGGCGCGCTTCCGAATCACGGTGAATGCGGTGGCGCCGGGCGGGGTGTGGACCGACATGGTCTTGAAGGCACGCGGCGCCGATTTCATCCGCGCCGAAGAAAAGAAGGTGCCTCTCGGCCGGTGGGCGCAACCCGAGGAATACGCACACCTCGTCCTCTATCTCGCCTCCGCTGAGGCCGCGTTCGTCACCGGCCAAGTGATCTCGCCGAATGGCGGCGCCAGTATCGTCGGGTTTTGAGCCGGAGAGCGCGGATCGCCGTCTCTCTCGCGCATCCTGGGTGGTGAGCGCCACCTTCGCGCCGTCCGGCCATTGCGGATGCGGCGGCAGGCGGCCGCAACCCGTCATGTCGCGCTGGCCGGTCGAGATTCGGCGCTGCCGAGGAGGTCGAGCAGGGCGAAGGCGACGATTTCCGTCGCCTTGAAGAGGTCGTCGAGCCGCAGGCGCTCGTCGGCGCGGTGCGCATTGGCATCGAGAAGGGTGCGCGGGCCGGCGCCATAGAGCACGACGGGAATGCCGGCCGCGCTGTAGTGGCGCGCGTCGGTATAGAGCGGCACGCCGTGGATGGGGATGTCCTCCCCGAGCACCGCCCTGGCGGCGGCGCCGAGCGCGGCGGCGAGTCGCTCATGACCCGGCAGCGGCTGGAGCGGCTGCGCCAGCAGAACGCGGCGCACCTTGCAGGTGATGCCGGTGCGCGATCCCGCAACGCGCATGATGCGCTCCGTGAGATCGCGCTCGACCGTCGCCGCATCCTCCTCCGGGATCATCCGGCGATCGAGGCGGAAGACGACGCGGTCGGGAACCACATTGGTATTGATGCCGCCCGAGATGAGGCCGACGACCAGCGACGGGTGCTCGATTCCGGGGACTGCCGATCGGAGCTCGGCATAGGTCTGGCGCAGGGCGTAGAGGTCGGCGAGCACCGCCGTCGCCGCTTCGAGCGCATCGTGACCCGTCTCGGGGCGCGCCGCATGCGCCGACCGGCCGATGAGCTCGACCTCGAGATGGAGGCAGCCGTTATGCGCGGCGACGACGGCGTAGGCGAAGCCGGCGCCGATCGCGTAATCGGGGCGGGAGATGCCGCGGT
>JAJPHB010000068.1 GCA_021325525.1 Alphaproteobacteria bacterium | reverse complement strand
GGCGCCAAGGTCGCGCATGTCGGCGACATCGAGGCGGCGCTCGCGGCGCTGCGCTCGGGCCAGGGCGCCGACCTCGTCATGATGGATGTGAAGCTCGATATCGGCCGCATGGTCGAGAGCCTGCGGCAAGAGCGCATCATCGTCCCGGTGGTCGCCTGCGGCATCGGCACCGATGCCGAGGCGGCGGTGCGCGCCATCAAGGCGGGAGCGAAGGAATACATTCCCCTGCCGCCCGACGCCGCGCTCATCGCCGCCGTGCTCGAAGCCGTCGCCGAGGAATCGAGCGCGCTCGTCTGGCAGGACCCGGCGATGGAAAAGACGCTGCGCCTCGCCGAGCAGGTGGCGCCGTCGGAGGCAAGCATTCTTCTCACCGGCGAAAGCGGCACCGGCAAGGAGGTTCTCGCCCGCTTCATCCACCGCAAGAGCCGGCGCGCCAAGCAGAGCTTCATCTCGGTGAATTGCGCCGCGATTCCTGAGAACCTCCTCGAATCGGAGCTTTTCGGGCATGAGAAGGGCGCCTTCACCGGCGCCGTCGCGCGCCGCATCGGCAAGTTCGAGGAGGCCAACGGCGGGACCCTGCTGCTCGACGAGATCAGCGAGATGCACCCGCGCCTCCAGGCGAAGCTGCTGCGCGCCATCCAGGAGCGCGAGATCGACCGCGTCGGCGGCACGCATCCCATCAAGGTGGACATCCGCCTCCTCGCCACCTCGAACCGCGACCTCGAAGAGGAGGTGCGCAAGGGCAGCTTCCGCGAGGATCTCTATTTCCGCCTCAACGTCGTGAACCTTCGCCTGCCGGCGCTGCGCGAGCGGCCGCGCGACATCGCGCCCTTGGCCGAGCATTTCGCCAAGAAATACGCGGCCGCCAACGGCATCGCCTTCGGCTCGCTGTCCCCCGCCCTCATCCAGGCGCTCGCCCGACATCCCTGGCGCGGCAATGTGCGCGAGCTCGAAAACGCCATGCACCGCGCCGTGCTGCTCTCCGGCGGCGGCGAGATCGGGCCCGAGGCGGTGATGCTGTCGCCGGCACAGCCGGAGCCCGGCAAGGCCGGCGCGGGCGCGGGCCCGCTCGTCGGCCGCACCGTCGCCGCCGTCGAGCGCGATCTCATACTCGAGACCTTGCAGCATTGCCTCGGCAACCGCACGCATGCGGCGACCATCCTCGGCATCTCCATCCGCACGCTGCGCAACAAGCTGCAGCAATACCGCCAGGACGGCCTCGCCGTGCCGCCGCCCCACGAGCTGGAGCGGGTCGCGCTGTAGCCGGGGACCCAACCGTGCTCGCCGAAGATGCGGACGCCGCCTCCCCTCTCGACCCGCGCAGCCCCCGCTACGCGGGGGCGAGGGGGAACAGCTTCTGTTGGGGAACGGCTCCGCCATGACCGACGCCGCCGTTCCCTCGCCCAACGCCTTCCTGGAGCGCATCGGCGCGACGCTGAAGCGCGGCGAGATCGCGCTCGCGCTGGGGGTGGTCGCGATCCTCGTCGTCCTCATCCTGCCGATGCCGACCTGGCTGCTCGATTTCAGCCTCGCGGCCTCGATGACGCTCTCCGTCCTCATCCTGATGGTCGCCCTCTTCATTCAGCGACCGCTCGAATTCTCCGCCTTCCCGACGACGCTCCTCATCGCGACGATGCTGCGCCTCGCGCTCAACCTCGCCTCGACGCGGCTCATCTTGAGCCACGGGCACGAGGGTCCGACGGCGGCCGGACACGTCATCGCCGCCTTCGGCAACTTCGTCATGGGCGGCAACTTCATCATCGGCGGCATCGTCTTCACCATCCTCGTCGTGGTGAATTTCGTCGTCATCACCAAAGGCTCGGGGCGCATCGCCGAGGTCGCCGCGCGCTTCAGCCTCGACAGCATGCCGGGCAAGCAGCTCGCCATCGACGCCGACCTCTCGGCCGGGCTCATCGACGAGGCCGGCGCCAAGAAGCGCCGGGCCGAGATCGAGGACGAAAGCAATTTCTTCGGCGCCATGGACGGCGCCTCGAAATTCGTCCGCGGCGACGCCGTCGCCGGCCTCATCATCACCTTCATCAATATCGTCGCCGGCATCATCATCGGCATCGCGCAGAAGAATCTCTCCTTCAGCGAGGCGACGCAGTCCTACACGCTGCTCACCGTCGGCGACGGGCTCGTCTCGCAGATCCCGGCGCTCATCGTCTCGACGGCCGCGGGCATGCTCGTCTCCAAGGCGGGCGTCGTCGGTTCGGCCGACAAGGCGCTCTTCGGCCAGCTCTCGAAATACCCCTCGGCGCTCGGCCTCGCCTCCGTCCTCATGGTGGCGCTGTCGGTGCTGCCCGGCGTGCCGTTCCTCCCCTTTCTCGCCCTTGCCGCGCTGACGGGCGGCGCCGCCTGGCGCCTCACGACCAGCCGCGAGAAGAGCGCGGCCGAGGCCGCGAGCCAGGCGAAGGCGGCCCCTGCCCCGGTCAAGGAGGAGCCGATCACCACAGCGCTGCAGATCGATCAGCTTCGCCTCGAACTCGGCTACGCGCTCCTCGGCCTCATCAACAGCGACAAGGGGCAGCGCCTCACCGACCAGATCAAGGCGCTGCGCCGGCAGCTCGCCGTCGAGATGGGCTTCATCATGCCATCGGTCCGCATCCAGGATAATCTGCAGCTCGCCGCCAACAGCTACGTCATCCGCGTCAAGGAGCTCGAAGCCGGGCGCGGCGATCTGCGGCCCAACATGCTGCTCGTCATGGATCCGCGCGGCGAACCCATCACCTTGCCGGGCGAGCCGACGAACGAGCCCACCTTCGGCCTGCCGGCGCTGTGGACGACGGAAGCCTCGCGCGAGGAGGCGACCTTTCGCGGCTACACCGTCGTCGAGCCGCAGACCGTGGTGACGACGCATCTCACCGAGGTCATCAAGGACAACATGGCCGAGCTGCTCTCCTATGCCGAGACGCAGAAGCTGCTCGACGAGCTCGACAAGTCCCATCAGAAGCTGATCGCCGACCTCATCCCGGCGCAAATTTCGCTGGGCGGCGTCCAGCGCGTGCTGCAGAACCTCCTCGCCGAGCGCATCTCGATCCGCGATCTCCCGACCATTCTCGAAGGCATCTCCGAGGCCTGCGGCTTCAGCCGCAACGTCTCGGTCATCACCGAGCATGTGCGCACGCGCCTCGCCCGCCAGATCAGCGACACGCATACCGGCGAAGGCGGCTTCATCCCGCTCGTCACCCTGTCGCCGCAGTGGGAGCAGAGCTTCGCCGAGGCGATCGTCGGACAAGGCGACGACAAGCAGCTCAGCATGCCGCCAAGCCGGCTCCAGGAATTCATCGCCAGCGTCCGCCAGACCTTCGAGCGCCTCGCGGCCTCGGGCGACACGCCGGTGCTGCTGACGAGCCCGGCGGTCCGCCCCTATGTGCGCTCCATCATCGAGCGCTTCCGCCCGATGACCGTCGTGATGTCGCAGAACGAGATTCACCCCAAGGCGCGCATCAAGACGCTGGCGCAGATCTGAGCCGAGCCCAGTCATGCGCCTTCGCACCTTCACCGCCCGATCGATGCCCGAGGCCATGGCGCTGGTCCGCGCCGAGCTCGGCAGCGACGCCATCATCCTGTCGACGCGCGGCGGCAAGGGGGCGATCTCGGTGACGGCCGCCCTCGACGGTCCGGCCGATGCCGGCGAACCCGGCGCGCCGCCGGCTCCCGACACGCCCGAAGTGCTGCACGAGGCGCTGCTCGCGCACGGGACGCCGGCGCGGCTCATCGAGACCTTGCTCGCCGCCGCGCTCGAGCTCGCGGCCGAGGAGCCGGTCCTCGCCCTCGCCGGCGCGCTCGACGCCGTCTTCTCCTTCGCGCCGCTCACCGATCGGCGCCCCGGCCGCCCGCTGATGCTGGTGGGACCGCCCGGCGCCGGCAAGACCGTGTCGCTGGCGAAGATGGCGACGCGCGCCGTGCTGGCCGGGAAGCCGCCCTCAGTCATCTCCGCCGACACATTGCGCGCGGGCGGTATCGCGCAGCTCGATGCCTTGATGCGGGTCCTGGGCGTGCCGCTGCACCGCGCCGAGACTCCCCGGCATTTGGGCAAGCACGTCGCCGCGGCGCCGGCGGATGCGCTCGTCCTCATCGACACCGCCGGGATCAACCCCTATCGCGCGGGCGATCGCGACGAGCTCGCCGACTACATCGCCGCCGCCGATGCCGAGCCCGTGCTCGTGCTGCCGGCGGGCGGCGATGTCTTCGATGCGACCGAGATCGCGCGCGCCTTCCGCGCGCTCGGCAGCACGCGGCTCCTGCCGACGCGGCTCGACATGGTCCACCGGCTCGGCAGCCTGCTCGCTGCCGCCGATGCGGCGCGCCTCAGCTTCGCCGATGCCGGCATCACGCCCGATATCGGCGAGGGGCTGACGCCGCTCAACCCCGTCGCCCTCTCCCGTCTTCTCATGCCCGAGGCGGCAGGTCCGCCGTCCCCTCTCAGCGCGGAGCAAACCCCATGACGGCCCTTTCTGCTGCGGCATCGCCGCTCGACGCCGCGGCCAAGCGCAACATCATCGCGGTCGCCTCCGGCAAGGGCGGAGTCGGCAAGACCTGGCTCTCGATCACCCTCGCCCACGCGCTGGCGAAGGCCGGTCGGCGAACGCTGCTCTTCGACGGCGATCTCGGCCTCGCCAATGTCGATGTCCAGCTCGGGGTGACGCCGCGGCGCGACCTCGGCAGCGTGCTTGCCGGCCAGGCGACGATGGCGCAGGCCGTGGCGCGCTACGCCGATGGCGGCTTCGACATCCTCGCCGGCCGCTCCGGCTCGGGCAGCCTCGCGAGCCTGCCGGCTGCGCGCCTTGCCGGGCTCCGCAGCGATTTGCACCTGCTCGCCCAAGACTATGATTGGGTCGTGCTCGATCTCGGCGCCGGGATCGAGCGCGCCGTCCGCGTCCTCGTCGGCCATTCGCGCACCTGCCTCGTCGTCGCCACCGACGAGCCGACCTCGATCACCGACGCCTATGCCTTCATCAAGGTGACGGCGCTCGACCGCCTTTCGGAGGACATCCGCATCGTCGTCAACATGGCGAGCGGCACGCGCGACGGCGAGCGCACCTACGGCACGCTGCGCAAGGCCTGCCGCGAGTTCCTGAAGCTGGAGCCGCCGCTCGCCGGCATCGTCCGCCGCGACGACCACGTCAAGGACAGCATTCGGCGCCAGACCTCGCTGCTGACGCGCCATCCCAACAGCGAGGCCGCTCTCGATGTCGAGGCGATCGCCAAGCAATTCGCCGAGCCGAGCTGAGTCGCCGCGGCAGCGCGCATGAGCTCTCCCGTCGCGCTCACATCGCTGCCCACGGC
>JAJPHB010000006.1 GCA_021325525.1 Alphaproteobacteria bacterium | reverse complement strand
GATCCGCTCGAGATCGCGGAAAGCAACGCCACCAGCTATCCGGAACCCTACCGGTCGCAGAACCAGCGGCGCTGGAACCGGCGCCTCGGCGATCATGCGGGGCTGAAGAATTTCGGCGTCAACCTCACGCGCATCGCGCCCGGAGGCCAATCCTCGTGCCGGCACTGGCATTCGCGGCAGGACGAGTTCGTCTATGTGCTCTCCGGCGTCGTCGCCCTGGAGACCGATGCGGGCGAGGAGGTTCTGCGCGCCGGTATGTGCGCCGGCTTCCCGGCGGGAAGCCGCGACGGACACCGCTTCGTCAACCGCTCGGCGGAGGATGCGGTGCTGCTCGTCGTCGGCGACCGGACGGCCGAGGACGAGGTCGGTTATCCCGATGTCGATTTGCATGCCCGCCTCGGCCCCGACGGTCGCTATCGCTTCACCCGCAAGGACGGCTCCGCCTTTTAAGCGCCGCTGCCGCTCACGCCGTCTGCGGCTCGATCGTGGCCGGTTCGATGGTGATGACCGGCTTCATGGCGAGGAGCGTCGCCTCGTCGAGGTGGCAGGCTATGACGTGGCGCGGCGCGAACTCGCGCTGCGGCGGCGGCGCCGTGTCGCAGATGCCCTTCATCACATAGGGACAGCGGGTCGAGAAGGGGCAGCCCTTTGGCGGGTTGGACGGCGACGGCAGCTCGCCCTGCAGCACGATCTTGCGCTTCTTGACATTGGTGTCGGCGATGGGCACGGCCGAGAGCAGCGCCTCGGTATAGGGGTGATAGGGCGGCGAGAAGATTTGCTCCGTCGTCCCCTTCTCCATGATTTGCCCGAGATACATGACGACAACGCGATCGGCGAGATAGCGCACGACCGACAAATCGTGGCTGATGAAGAGGAGCGTCGTCCGGTTCTCGCGCTGAATGTCCATCAGGAGTCCGGTCACCGCCGCCTGAACCGAGACGTCGAGCGCCGAGACCGGCTCGTCGGCAATGACGATCTTGGGGTCGCCGGCGAAGGCGCGGGCAATGCCGACGCGCTGCTTCTGACCGCCCGAGAGCTGGCGCGGGCGGCGCTTGGCGAACTCGCGCGGCAGCTTCACGATGTCGAGAAGCTGGTAGAGGCGCTCCTCGATTTTGCGCGGGTCGCGCTCGACGCCGAACTTCTTGATGACGCGCGCGATCTGCGCCCCCACCGTATGGCTGGGGTTGAGCGTGTCGAACGGGTTCTGGAAGATCATCTGCAGGCGCGAGATCGTGCTCTCGTCGCGCCGCTGCACCGGGAGATTGGCGAGGTCGAGCTCGCCCAGCCCGATCTTGCCGCCGGTTGCGTTCTCGAGACCCATCAGCACCTTGGCGAAGGTCGATTTGCCGCAGCCGCTCTCGCCGACGATGGCGACGGTCTCCGCTTCGCGGGCGCGGAAGGTGATCTTCTCGTTCGCCTTGACGGTCTTCTTCGCCTTGATAAGCAGCGCGCCACTCTCGACGGTATAGTGCTTCGTCAGGTCCTCGACATTGAGCACGATGCCGCCGGCAGTGACGGGAGCGCGCTCGATCGGTTTCGGTTTCGCTCGCTCCCAATCGATGTCGCGGAAGCGCGCGCAGCGGACGTTGTGGCTCGAGCCGGGCTCGACCGGCACCATCGGCAGCGGACGGCGATCGCAGGTCCCGGCGAGGAAATGGTCGCAGCGCGGCCCGAAATAGCAGCCCTCGGGGCGCGCATGCGGCAGCGGAAGCTGACCGCGGATGGCGACGAGCGGACGGGCATTCTTATCGGCGCCCGGGAGCGGGATCGAGTTGAAGAGGCCGCGCGTATAGGGATGGCGCATCGTGTTGAAGACGGTGCGAATGTCGCCCGCCTCGACCGCCTCTCCCGAATACATCACCGTGAGGCGGTTGCAGGTCTCGAGGATGAGGCCGAGATTGTGCGAAATGTAGATGAGCGAGGTGCCGAAGGTCGCCGAGATCTCCTTGATGAGCTCGACGATTCCCGCCTCGACGGTGACGTCGAGCGCCGTCGTCGGCTCGTCGAGCAGCAGCAGCTTCGGCTTCGACAAGAGCGCCATGGCGATGACGACACGCTGCTGCTGGCCGCCGGAGATCTGGTGCGGGTAAGAGTTCATGATGCGCTGAGGATCGGGCAGCCGCACTTGCGCGAGCATCCGCTCGGCCCGCGCCAGCGCTTCGCTCCGCGTCACGCCTTCATGGTAGAGCGGCACCTCGGCGAGCTGCTCGGCAATCCGCATCGAGGGATTGAGCGACGCCATCGGCTCCTGATAGACCATGGCGATTTGAGAGCCGCGGAGGCGGCGCAGCTCCTCCTGCGTCATGGTGCGCATGTCGCGCCCTTCGAAGAGGATCTCGCCGCCGGTGATGGCGCCGTTCTTGCCCATGTAGTTCATAATGGCGAGCGCCACCGTCGATTTGCCGCAGCCGCTCTCGCCGACGATGCCATGCGCCTCGCCGGGCATGAGCTTCAGATTGAAATCGACGACGGCCGGGATCGCGCCCGCCCGCGTGAAATAGGAGACGCTGAGGTTGCGGCATTCGAGGACGGGGACCGGCTCGGCCACGGCGCTGCGCCCTCCCTGCCCGCTCAATCCCGGAGACTCATCTCGCGCAATCCATCGGCCATCAGGTTGAAGCCGAGGATGAGGCTCGAGACGGAAAGCGCCGGGATGAGCAGCATATAGGCGAAGCGCCACAGCATCGCGACCTTCGCCGATTCCTTGATCATGAGGCCCCAATCGGGATCGGGCGGCTGCAGGCCGAGGCCGAGGAAGGTCAGCGTAGTGATCGCCACGGTCGTGTAGCCGAGGCGCAGACAGGCATCGACGATAATGGGCCCTCGCGCATTCGGCAGCAGCTCGTAGATCATGATACGGAGCGGGTGCTCGCCGCGCGTCTGCGCCGCGAAGATGTAGTCGCGACTCTTGGTGTCGAGCGTCAGGCCGCGCACGAGACGCATGATCGCCGGCGCCGAGGCGAAGGTCACGGCGATGACGATGTTGAAGCCGCTCGATCCCAGATAGTTGAGGATCAGGATGAACAGCACCATCACCGGGAAAGAGAGCAGAACATTCGCGATGAAGGAGATCGCCTGATCCCACCAGCCGGCGAGATAGCCGGCGACGAGGCCAAGAAACGAGCCGACGACATAGGCGGCGAGGGTCGCCGTGACGCCCCAGACGAGGACGCGCTGGCAGCCCCAGAGCACGCGCGAGAGCATGTCGCGCCCTTTGAAGTCGGCGCCGAGGAGGAAGAAATGGCCGTGCTTGACGATGCCGGGCGCTGCAAAGGGCGCGATTGGCTTGTCGGGATCGGCGAGCGGCAGGAACGGCACCGTCACCGCCACGATGAGCCAGAAGAAAACGAGCGTCACGCCCACGATCGCGACAGTCGATTCCCGCCACGACGTCACGGCGACGAGATAGAGGAGGAGCGTCGCCGGGACCGCCGGCATCAGCACGATGCTCTTCAGCGGATCGCCGAGGTAGCTGCCGAACATGACGTAGATGGTAAGCGGCAGCCACATCAGCAGGATGAGCGCCAGCGAGACGCGCGGCTGCTGCAACCGCTTCAGCAGCGAGACGGAGGGCGGCGCCGCGACCGGCGGAACCGAGGGCGGGGCGGACAGGGCTTCGATCGTCGTCGTCACCGCGTCCCCCTCAGCTGAAGCGAATGCGCGGATTTAGGAGCGTATAGCCGATATCGGAGATGATCTGCGACAGCACGGCGATAAAGACGGCGACGAGGGTCGCCGCCTGGATCACGTAGACGTCCCCGAACAAGGCGGCGTCGAGCAGCAATTGACCGAAGCCCGCATATTGGAAGAACACCTCGACGACGACGACGCCCGACAGGATCCAGTTGAGCTGGAGGACGATGATCGTGAACGGGGCGATGAGCGCGTTGCGCAAGGCATGGCGCAAGATGACACGCCGGTATGGCAGCCCCTTCAGCACCGCCGTCCGGATGTATTGCGAGGTCATCACCTCGGCCATGGATGCCCGCGTCATGCGCGCGACATAGCCGAAATCGTAGAGCACCAGCGTCAGCACCGGCAGGATGAGCTGACGCCAGTCCCAGCCATTCACCATGGCCGAATTCGCCGGCACCCAGCGGAGGCCGAGCGCCAGAATGACGGTCAGCACGATGGCGGTCGCGATTTCCGGAAGCGAGGTGGTGAGCACGGCGATGAAGGAGACGGCGCGGTCGCGAACCGAACCCTCCTTCATGCCGGCGATGATGCCGAGCGTCAGCGACAGCGGCACCATCAGGGCAAAGACCCAGAAGGCCAGCATTCCGGTGTTGATGAGCCGCTTCGCAAGAAGCTGGCTCACCGGCTCGCTCTTCTCGTAGGAGCGGCCGAGATCGCCCCGCGCGACGCCGGCCACCCATTTGAAGTAGCGATCATAGAACGGGACGTTGAGGCCCTTGCGGTCGAGCCAGGCTTGATAATCCTGATCCGACAGCGCCGAGACGGCAAAGCCGCCGAGCTCGGCGACGGCGATCTGCTTCTTGAACTTGTCGCTGTCGAAGATGGCGAAGATGACCAGCGACACCACCGCCATGATGAGCAGCATCTGAAGGAGGCGACTGCCGATCAGCTTCAGCATGGGGCGGACCTTATCGCCGCAGCATTGCGCCGCGGACCGGGCCCAGGGCGAAGCCCGGGCCCGGCGGCGGCGGGCGGCTCAGCTCTTCCAGACCTTGTTGAACTGGTGATACTGCGTCGGGTGCCCCTCATACCCGTGCACGTTCTTCGCGGAAATCGTGTAGACCGGCCGGAACACCGGCAGGACCATAACCGAATCGTCCTGCAGGATTTTCGCCGCCTTCATCAGCTTGGGCTTGCGCTCATTGACATCGAGCGTCGCCTCGGCGGCGTCGAGCGCCTTGTCGAATTCCGGGTTGGCATAGTGGGTCTCGTTCCACGGCACGCCCGTCCGATAGGCGAGCGACATCGCCATCGTGCCGAGCGGCCGGTGCGTCCAGGCCGTGATCCCGAACGGCGTCTTGGTCCAGATCTCCCAGTATTTCGACGGCGGCATCACGTTGATCTTGAGCGTGATGCCGGCTTCCTTCATCTGGTCGCGCATCGCCTCGGCCACCGTCTGGTGCCAGGGCCCGTCGGTGTTGCCGACATCGATGGTGAGTTCGAGACCATTGGCGAACCCGGCCTCGGCGAGAAGCTTCTTTGCCGCCGCGACATCGCGTTTCAGCGGCGGCAGCAAGGGCGCGTAGTCGGGATGGACCGGCGCCACGTGATGGTTCTGGCCGATGTCGCCGCCGGTCGGGTAAACGAGGTTCTTGATGACGCCGTTATCGACGGATTTGGTCACGGCCTCGCGGACGCGCTTGTCGGAGAACGGCTTCTGATCGACCTGCATGCGGCAGCAGATGGTCTGCGCGGTGCGGGCGATAACGATGTTGCCGTCGAGCGACTTCGCGAGGTCCATCTGCTCGACGGAGAATTCGTAGACGCCGTCGACAGTGCCCGACGCGAAGGCGGAGAGCTGGTTGTCGCCGACGAAGTTGTAATAATGAATCTCGTCGAGATAGACCTTGCCGCCCCAGTAATTGAAATCCTTGCCGTTCGTCGTCTTCTTGACGCGCTTCAGGATGCATTTGTCGCCGACTTTGAGCTCGGCGAGCGCGAAGGGGCCGGTGCCGATCATGTTGTCGGAGATCGGCGGCTTGAAGGACGGATGGCAGATTGCCGTCGGATAATTGTAGAGATCCTCCGGCGCCGATAGCACCGGCTTGTTCAGATGGAAGCGGATCGTGTGCTTGTCGACGATCTCGAGCGCTCCCTTCGTCATGCGCTTGACGGGCTTGCCCTTCGCGTCCTTCTCCGGCGTCTCCTCGACCATCGCCGAGAAGGTGGAGAGTCCGACGTTGGAGGACGCCGTCTTGGGGTCGAGCCAGCGCTCGATGTTCCAGGCGATGTGATCGGCGGTCAGCTCCTCGCCGTTGTGCCACATGACGCCTTGGCGCAAGTAAAAGGTCCAGGTCTTCAGATCCTCGGCCGCGTCCCATTTTTCCGCCAGCATCGGACGCGTCACGTTGTCGGGGCCGGTCATGGCCAGGTATTCGAGGGTGTGGCGCGTCTGGTTCGACATCTGCACCCACGAATAGGTCGCCGGGTCCTCCATCTTCTGGACTTCCATGCCGATCTTCAGGATCCCGCCGGCCTTGGCATTGGGGTCGTCGGCTGGGAAGGGCAGGTTGCCGGCGGCAAAGGCGGGTTCGGGCAGCCCCGCCAGCGCATAGGCCGTCGCCGCGGAAGTGCC
This sequence comes from Alphaproteobacteria bacterium, assembly GCA_021325525.1. Classification (GTDB taxonomy): domain Bacteria; phylum Pseudomonadota; class Alphaproteobacteria; order ATCC43930; family CGMCC-115725; genus URHD0088. The sequence continues at coordinate 36,511 of JAJPHB010000006.1, read as the reverse complement.
GAGCAGCGCCGCCACGCGAATGAACTCGCGCCGATCCATGCGACCGGCCTTCATGAGGCCGAACGCCTCATGGACCTTTGGATGATCCGACTGCGTCGGTTTCCGCGATGTCATGACGAAATCTCCTCCTCTGCCGATTTATTCTTCCTCGCGCGAAGACGAGGCAGCCTTTGCCGAGAACGCTAACCCGAAAGCGATGCCAGACGCAACATGAGGGGCGACAAACCTTGTACAATGCGCGACAAGCGGTGGCGGAGTCTCAATCGCAAATTGAGTTCTATTCGGAGTGGAGCGGCCTCACAGCATTTCGTAGTGCCTTTCCGCATCTCCGTAGCCGAAGAGTATCGGGACCGGCCGTTCCGGGATCCACACCTCGCCTTCTGCGCCGAGAAGGAGCCGCACCGCCGTCTCCGTGCTGGCAACGGCGCCCCCGTAGAGCCGATTGGCGAGGTTCAGAATGCCCGTCTGATGCATGGCAAGGGTGCCGCTTCCGCAGGCATCCTTGACGAGCATCACGCGAAGACCGCGCGCGATCGCGTCCCGCACCGTCGCTGCGACGCACGCTTCGGTCCACACTCCCGCGACCATCAGCCATTCGATCGCGGCGCGGCGCAGCAGCGGTTCGAGCTCACCCTCGCAGAAGGCGCTCGCGTCGTTCTTGAACAGCACGGGCTCGCCGGGACGCGGCGCCACCTCCGTGCAGATGGCGGTGTGAGGCGAGCGCTTGTCGCTGAAAGCGGGTCCGCCATCGGGCAAGAGCGGCTCGAGCGGCCGCGGCGGAACTGCGTCGAAGTCGCGCCGATAGGCGGCATGAACGGTCAGCACGGCATTGGCGCGCGCCGCCTCCAGGAGCCGCCGGGCATTGGCAAGAACGATTTCGAAGCGTTCGACGGCATAGTGCGGTACCTGCCGCTGCTCTTCCTGCAGATCGACGAGGATCAACGCCGCCTGCCGCGGCTCGATGGACAGCCGCTGTTGCATTCAGATCTGCGCCCCCAGCAGCTCGTCTTCGAACGGAAAGCGCGAGATGAGCTCCGCTCCGATCGCGGTCACCAGGACTTCCTCCTCGAGCTTCACCCCTTCGAGGCCGTTCTTCTCGCCGATGTAGCTTTCGACGCTGACCACCATGCCCGGCAACAGAACGCCCTCGCGTCCATATGTCGCGAAATCCATGGCGTGCGCGATGAACGGCGTTTCGCCATGCATGCCGACGCCGTGCATGACCGAGGTGTAGCGCTGATCGACGAAACGCGGCGGGATGCGCCACGCCTGCTCCGCGATCTCGCGGAAGCTCATGCCTGGCTTGATGATGCCGAGATTGTGCTGAATCTGGTCGAAGGACATGCGGTAGAGCATCTTCTGGTACGGCGTCGGCCTGCCGGGCCCGCACCGGAAGGTGCGTGAGAAATCCGAGAAGTAGCCGAAGCAGCCGATCGTATCGGTATCCAGTGCGACGAGCTCGCCCGGGCGCAGGCGCCGGCCGCTCGCCTCGTTGAACCACGGGTTGGTGCGCTGGCCGGAGCTCAGCAGCCGCGTCTCGATGAATTCTCCGCCTTGCCGGATGACCTCGCCATACATGACGGCGAAGAGCTCGGTCTCGGAGATTCCCGGGCGCAGAGCCTCGCGCACAGCCGCGACAGCCGCCTCGACGCCGGCCATGCTGATTTGCAGGCAGCGGATTTCCTCCGGCGTCTTGACGGCGCGAACCGCGAGAATCTCGCCTTGGCAATCCGCCACCTCGAGCCCGTGCCGCTGGAGCGCGACCGCCTGCAGATGGCCGCAGCGGTCGAGGCCGATCTTGTTCGATCCGCCGCCGAACTCGCGCATGAGATCGGCGATCTCGGCGGCAAAGGGGCCGGCGGTCTCGCCGTCGCGTCCCGAAACGGATGACCAGACCAGTTTGCTCGGCCGCGTCTCGCTCACCGTGTCGAGGGCGGCGCTGACATGATAGCTCTGCGGGTATTCGAAGAGGATGATGGGACCCGAGGCAGGCACGAAAAAGTAGCGCGTCGAGTTGCGCAGGAAATAGCCGAACATGTTGCGCGTGCCGGTAGCGTAACGCTGGTTGTACGGGTCGAAGAGCAGAACGGCGCCATATCCCGCCTCGACCATCCAGGCGCGAAGCTTGGCGAGCCGGCCGTTCCGCAATTTCTCCGTATCGACCGCCGGCGGCTCCGTATCCGAGAGCCACATGCCGTTCGCCGCGTCCCCGCCCAAGGGATGGCGCATCGGGTAGTCGAAATCGATCTCGTCGGTACGGGTCGGACCCGCTGCGATGATGCTCATGACGCCTCCGGCTTGCGCTGGAATGATGCGGCACCCTTCCCGGCCGCGATGTGCCGTTTGCGGGGTACCGTGTGCCGAATTCGCGGGGCGTCAGCGCCGCAGCCGGCCGGGCGTCTTCCGATAGGTTCGGCGAAAGGCGCGGACGAAGGCCGGATAATCGGTGTAGCCGCAAGCCAAGCCGACCTCGTGGATCGGCAAGCTCGAATGCAGGAGCAAGTCGTTGGCGCGCTCCATCCGCAAGCGCCGGAAATAGGCTCCCGGCGGGACACGGACATCCGCACGGAAGGCGCGGTCGAGCTTCCACAGGGAGACGCCGAGCCGGCGGGCGATCTCGGCGACGGTCTCGCCCCGCTCCATCCGTGCTTCCATCCGCGCCACGGCCGCCAGCACCAGATCGTCGCGAATGCCGGTGCGCACCCGCAGCTGCAGCTTCTCGCGGTCGGCATCGGCGCGGATGCGGTCATGGACGAACCATTCCGCGACGCCGCGCGCCAGCGCCTCTCCGTGGTGCCGCTCGATCATGTCGAGCATCATGTCGAATGCGCCGACTCCGCCCGCCGAGGTGAACCGCGTCCGGTCGATCACATAGAGCATCCGGCGCAGCGCGATCTGGGGAAAGGCTTCGACGAAAGCGGGTTGGCTGCGCCAATGGAGGGTGCAGGCATAGCCGTCGAGGAGGCCCGCTCGTGCCAGATAGAAAGCGCCGTCGGCGACGCTGCCGAGATGCGCGCCGCGGCGCAAATTCTTGCGAATCCACCTGATCGGCTGCTGCGCCGTGAGCTGATCCGCATCGCCGCCGGAGCAGACGACGATGAAATCCGCCGGCGGATCGTCGTCGACGGAAAAATCCGGGCTGAGGACGATGCCATTCGAAGCGGCGACCGAGGTCCTGCCAGGAGCGACCGTGCTCCAGCGGTAGCCGGGCGCGGCACCGAGCGCATTCGCGGCGCGGAGCGGTTCGATGACGGCGCTGAAAGCCATCATCGGGAAGCCGGGGAAGAGAAGGATGGCAAAGCGCCGGCTCTCATCGCCGCCGTTACCGCCCACGGCCCGCAACTGCGCCATGCACGAACCTTCGCTGCGCTCTCGCCGAGGCGCCATCATGCCATAGGCGCATTGCGGGACAGGAGCGCTTCGAGTTCGGGGCGCATCCGATGCTTCGGACTCGGTCGAAGCATCGGCGCTGGACGCCGGCAGCGCGGAAAGCCATCTCCGCCGCATGACCCATCCGGCAAAGCGTCTCGTCCTCGCCGCCATGTGCCTCGGCACCTTTATGGCGATCCTCGACACCTCGCTCGTCAATCTGGGGCTGCACAGCATCGAGGCCGATCTCCATGCCGACATCGCGGCCCTGCAATGGGTGATCGACCTCTACAACCTCGTCTATGCCGCCTTCATCATGACCGGCGGCACGCTCGGCGATCTCTACGGCCGCCGCCGGCTCTTCCTTCTTGGCTGCCTCGTTTTCGCGGCAGGTTCGCTGGTCTGCGCGCTGGCGCCGAGCGTGGGCGTCCTCGTGATCGGCCGCGGCATCGCCGGGCTCGGCGCCGCGCTCGAGTTGCCGGCAGCGCTCGCCATCCTCAATGTCACCTTTCCGGAGACGCGCGAGCGAGCCCGCGCCATCGCCATCTGGGCCGCCATGAACGGGCTCGCCATGGCGATCGGGCCGACCCTCGGCGGACTGCTCGTCGACGCCTTCGGTTGGCGGAGCCTTTTCTATGGCATCCTGCCGGTCGCCGCAGCGACGCTCGGTCTCGGCCTCCTCGTTCCGGAGACGGCGAGCCCGAAGGGGCGCCACCTCGATCTCCCGGGTCAGATCCTCGCCGTGCTTGCGCTCGGCACGCTCTGCGTCGGGGTCATCGAGGGGCCGGCCTGGGGCTGGCGCTCGGCGCCAGTGCTCGGCTGCCTTGCCGCCTGCCTCGCGAGCGCGGCCGCCTTCATCGGGGTCGAGCGGCGGAGCTCCAGCCCGCTCGTCCCGCTCGCCGTCTTTCGCAACCCGCCTTTCGCCGCGGCCATCGCCGACGCCGGGCTGATGACCTTCGGCATGTACGGGCTCCTCTTCGTGCTGCCGCTCTATCTCCAGGCGGTGCGGCACGATGCGGCGGCCGTCGCCGGCCTCGAATTGCTGCCCATGTCGCTCACCTTCTTCATCGTCTCGCCCACGGCGGGACGCGTCGCGACGACCCTCGGGCCGCGCCTCCTCATCGCCGGCGGCATGGCGCTGGCGGCGCTCGGCCTTTTCGCCCTCGCCGTCCTTTCCACCGGCACCGGCTACGTGGTCATCGCGCTTGCCCTCTTCGCCATCGGCGTCGGCCTCGGCCTCATCACCGGCCCAATCGCGACGGCGGCGGTGGCGAACGCGCCGGCGGCGCGCTCGGGCATGTCCTCGGGCCTCGTCAATGTCGGGCGCATGCTCGGGGCGACGCTCGGCGTCGCCATCCTCGGCATCCTCTTCGGCGGCAATGCCAAGGCGGCCGCAGCCGACCCGCCGCGCTTCCTCGCCGGGCTGCATGCGAGCTTCCTCATCGGCGGCTGCGTCGAGCTCGCGGGCGCCCTCATCGCCATTCTCTGGTTTCGCCGCCATTCGCTGGAGACGGCGGATCGGCGGGCGGCGATGGCCGAGAGATGACGCCGTTCGGGCTCGCCGCGCGCGCCTAGGCCCGACGGCTCTCGATCGCCGGGCGCAGAAAGCGCCGCCGCAGCAAAGGCGCCACGTACCAGAGCAGGACGAAGCCGGCGAGCGTACCTGCCGCGACACCCGCGTCGAGTGGCGGCCAAACCGAGATCTTGGTCATGACGACGTAGACATCGGCGCTGATGCCGAGGGCGAGCGGCACCGTGGCGGCAACAATGAGAATGCTGCCGACACGATGCACCTCCGCAGCATCCTCGCCAGCGAAGACCAGGCGGTGATAGGCCGCGGGCGTCATGAGCAGGATCACGGCGATCGCCAAGAGGCAGACCCCGACGCCGTGCATCAGCTTCGCCGAAGGCGGGAGCTGCTCGAATCCGTTCGTCACGATGATCGAGAGCTGGAAGCCGAGGAGCGCCTGCGCGCCGGGCAGAACCACGCGGGCTTCCGTCAACATTTGCTGGATCTTCTCGTGCAACGGGGTCGCCTCAACCGCGTCCGCCTGGCTTGCCGTCATCATTCTCTCCCTTTCTCCAGTCGCCGACCGCCGCGCCAGACCGAGGCCGAACCACAGCAGCAGCGCGAGAGCCGCGAAAACGAGACCTGCCGCGAGCGACCAGCTCCACCCGGCCATGCGCTCGACGCCGATCCCGACATCGAGGCCGAGCGCGAGGGCGAAAGGCAGCAGCGCAGTCGCGGCGGTCTTCGAAATGAGGCCGTGAATGCGGCCGCTCGCCTCGCCGCCGGCAGCGATGCGGTGGTCGAGCGACGGCGCGATCAGCAGGGCGACGGTCGCGAGCATGAGAATGAGCGCCAGCCCGTCGAGATCGCGGGCGAGCGGCGGCAGCGCCTTGAAGGCGCTCTCGAACGGCCCCCGGAGCTGGAAACCGAGGAGGATGTTCGCGCCGAGGATGAGAATGCGCGTCTCGTCGAGCGCGGTCTTGACCTTCTTTCCGAGCTCCATCCTTGCCCTCGCGACAAGCCGGCGGCGGTCGCGTCTCATCGCCCTCGCCTCGAGGCGGACACCTAGGGGTGAACACCGGAGCGAGGGCGAGCCTCCGCCCGCTCCGGCAAGTGCCGCCGCCGCTCTTGCATGGCGACGGCGACAACCGTCCCTGAAAGAAAGGTGAGCGCCGCGATGGCGGCAATCGCCCAGCTCAAGCCGAAGCGATCGGCGATGAGGCCGGCCGAGAGCGCACCGATGGCGTAGCCGAGATCCCGCCAGAACCGGTAGACGCTGAGCGAGCGGGCCCGCCATGTCGGATGCGAGGCGTCGGAGACCGCCGCGATCAGGCTCGGATAAACCATGGCGGTGCCGAGGCCGAGCAACAGGCTGGCGGCGAGCCACCACTCGAACCGGCGTGTCGCAGCCGTAAGGAACAGGGCCAGGGCCTGCACCCACATGCCGGCAACGATGAGGCCCTTGCGCCCCCAGCGATCGCTCAACGGGCCGGTGGCGATCTGCAAAACGCCCCAGCTCGCGGGGTAGACCGCCTTCAGAACACCGATACGGGCGATGCCGAGGCCGAAGGAGGCGAAGAAGAGCGGGAAGATTCCCCAGCTCATCCCGTCATTGAGGTTGTTGACGAGCCCGGCCTGCGAGGCGGCGAACAGATTGCGATCCCGGAAGGAGGCGAGCGCGAAGATCTCCCCGAAATGAACCGGAACCGCCTCTTCTGTCTGCGCCGAGGACTCCAGCCGGACATGCCCCCGCGTGTCGCGCACGAGCAGGATCGACAGTGCCGTTCCGAGCGCTGCATAGCCGATGCCGAGACCGAACGGCGCCGGACGGAAGCCATACTCCGAAGCAAGATAGCCGGTCGCAAAGGCCGTTGCGCCCACGGCAACGTAGCCGGCGAACTCGTTCAAGCCCACGGCGAGCCCGCGCGACTGCGGCCCGACGAGATCGACCTTCATGAGGACCGTCATCGACCAGGCGAGGCCCTGATTGATTCCGAGGAGGGCATTCGCCGCGATGACCCAATCCCAACCCGGCGCCCAGATGATCATGAACGGAACCGGCAGGCCGACGAGCCAGCCGGCGACAAGGACGCGCTTGCGGCCCCATCGGTCGGCGAGCGGACCCGATACGAGATTGGCGAGCGCCTTGACCACGCCGAAGCTGGCGATGAAGGAGACGACGAGCGTCGTCGAGAGGATACCGAATTCTTCGGCGCCGATCAGCGGGACGACTGTCCGCTCGACCCCGACCATGCCGCCGACGAACGCGTTGACGACGACGAGGAGCGCGAACTGCCGCCAGTTCTCCCTCAGCCCCAGCCTGACGGAGGCGGGTCCGCTCATGGAGGGAGCGGCTGCCGGTCGGCATCATCGCCGAAGCGAACAAGAATCATGGACCCTCGCCGCGGTATTATCACTGGTAAATGCGCGCCCGCGCCGGCGGTGCTAGACATTCTCGGCACGCTTGGGACGACTTGCCCTGCCGGTCCCGCGCCGGGGACGGCAGGGCGTCTTTTATCCCGCTGCCGTCTCGGCGCCCTGGATCAGCCGCCCGGCTTGACGATCGCCTCGGCCTGACGCAGCAGCTCCATGCACTGCTCCTCGTTGCCGCGCGCTTCGGCAAGGCGCGCCCGCTGCAGCGCGTCCTGCAGGCGCTTGCGCTGCGCCTCGCTCAGAGCATGCCGAGGCGGGAGAGCGCTGACTGTGCCATGAGGAGCGCTCGCCGGACGCTGCCTGCCCGCAGCCGATTTCTGCCGCGCGTGGGGCCTTTCGGACGGCGGCGGCGAAAGGCTGCCAGGGAGCGCGCCAGGCTCGCCCAGCGTCGCCGGAAGATCGTACTCGACGATCATGCCGTCGACGGCGGAGAGGCATTGCGGCGCTGCGGCGAGGGCCGGCCGGCCGATCAACAAGGCTGCCGCAACGGCGGCAAGGCAGAGCCCCCTCATCACGCCCACGCGGCCCGGGCGACAAAGCGGGATCGAAGCGCGCCGCAGCGAGGGCAACCGGAAATTAGGATTCTGGCGCGAGGCTCGCGCCCATGAGACCGATGATCGGCGCCCTCTTCGGGGCAATGGCCCTGATCGCAGCAGCGCCCCCGGCGAGCGCCGCCGGCGGCGAGGCGCCGGGCTCCTACCCGAAATTGTTCGGGACCAATGAGACGCGGTCTTCCAACATCGCGCCCTTTCCGAAATGGACCGACATGCTGGCGCGCCACTACGCCGAGGAGCGGCGCGGCGACCCGCCCTGCACGCCGACGCGCTTCGTCCGCTGCGCCGTTCAGGACTGGCTCGCCTTCCTCACGGGCGAGCGCGGCAAGCCGCGGCAGAGCCAGCTCGCCGAGGTGAACGACTTCATCAATCGCCATCCCTACGTCCTCGATCGGATCAACTATTGGGAGACTCCGCGCGAATTCGCTGTGCATGACGGCGATTGCAAGGACTACGCGATCGCCAAATACTTCTCGCTTCGCTATCTCGGCTGGCCCGAGAATGCCCTTCGCGTCGTCGTCGTCCAGGACCTGAACCTGCGCGTCGCCCATGCCGTCCTCGCCGTCTATGTGGGCGACCAGATCCTTATCCTCGACAACCAGGTCCGTCAGGTCGTGCGCGCCGAGACGATCAAGCACTACCGGCCCTACTACTCGATCAACGAATCGCATTGGTGGCTGCACAAGCCCGCCTCCTGAGCGCGTCGGGGGAGCGGCAAATCGGCGCCCGGCCCGGGCAAGATTGGGCGTGCGCCCGGCGATCGCTTCTGGTAAGAGCGGCGGCATGCGCCTTCCCCTCCTCGCCCTTTTTCCTGCCGCCTTCGCCCTCCTCGCCCCTGCGCCCGAACGCGCCTTCGCGCATGCGATCATCAGCGGATCCTCTCCGGCCGCCGGCGCTACCGTCAAGGGGCCGGCCGTCACGCTGACGCTGCGCTACAACAGCCGCATCGATCAGGAGCGTTCCCGCCTCACCCTCATCGGACCGGACGGCAAGCCGCGGCCCTTGACGCTGCAGCCGGCCGACGCGCCCGACACGCTGAGCGCGAAGGCGAGCGGGTTGCGACCCGGCGCTTACAAACTGCATTGGCAGGTTCTCGCGATCGACGGACATATCACGCGCGGCGACATTCCCTTCCATGTGACCGCGCCCTGATCCCGCGCGATGACGCTGCTTCTCGACGCCTTCGGGTTCTTGAGCGTCGTCCTGCGCGGATTCGAGGTGATCGCGCAGTCGCTGACGCTGGGCGGCATCGCCTTCCTTCTGCTGCTGGCCCGTCCGCTCGCCGGGGGGCTTACGGCAGGCGCCGATATCAAGGACGCCACCCTTCGCCTCATGGGCTGGAGCGCCCTCGCCTTCGCCTTCGTGACGGCGCTGTCGATCGGGCTCGAAGGCGCCATTCTCGCCAGCACGGTCGGACTGTCGCTCGGCGAGACGCTGGGCGCCGATTTCGTCCTCGCGGGCATCGCCATCACCCTTGCCGCCCTCGCCATCGCCGCGCTCTGCACCGCCAAGATGGGGCGCCCGTCCGGCGCGGCGCTCGTCGCCCTCGCTGCCGCGATTCTGCTCGCGCAAACCCTGACGAGCCATGCCGCGGCCCGGCTCGACGACCGCGTCTTCCTCGGCGGTGCCGAGCTTCTCCACCAGGCGGCGGCGGCGGTCTGGCTCGGCGGCATTCCATACCTCGTCCTCGCCCTGGCGAAATGCCGCGACGGAGCCTCGTGGCGACGCGTCGGCAAGCGTTTCTCGCAGATGGCGATGGCGAGCGTCGCCGTCCTCGTCGCCGCCGGCCTGACGATGGGGATTGCTTATACCGGGTCGTGGGCCGCCGCCTATGGCACGAGCTACGGCATCATGCTCGGCGGCAAGATCGCGCTGCTCGGCTTCCTCCTCGCGCTCGGCGGCATGAATTTCCTGCTGATCGACCGCCTGCGCGGCGACCCGGCCCGGCCGATGCTGCGCGTGCGTCGCTTTGCCGAGGCCGAGATCGGGATCGCCGTCGCCGTGCTCTTCGCCGCGGCCTCGCTGACCTCGCTGCCGCCCGCCGGCGATCTCGCGCCGAGCGACCGCGCCAGCGCGCATGAGATCGTCGAGCGCCTCATCCCGCATTGGCCGCGCCTCACCAGCCCCGACCACGCCGACCTCGCGATCTCGCAGCTCCAGGCGCGCCTCGACGCCGAGGCGGCGGCGAGCGCCCAAAAGCCGCAAGCCTTCATCCCTGGCGCCGGCGAGCTGCCGCCGCGCAACGCCGAGGACATCGCCTGGTCCGAATACAATCATCACTGGGCCGGGCTGCTCGTCCTCGCCATCGGCATTCTGGCCCTCGCCGAGCGCAGCGGCCACGCCCGCTGGGCACGCAATTGGCCGCTCCTCTTCCTCGTCCTCGCCGGTTTTCTCTTCCTGCGCTCGGATCCCGAGACATGGCCGCTCGGCGATATCGGCTTCTTCGAGAGCCTGCGCGATCCCGAGGTGCTCCAGCACCGCATCTTCGTGCTCCTCATCGCCGGCTTCGCCGTCTTCGAATGGCGCGTGCGCACCGGCCGCGACCCGTCTCCCGCCGCCGCCCTCGTCTTTCCCCTGATCACGGCGGCGGGCGGCGTCTTGCTGCTCGCCCATTCGCACGCGCTCTCCAACGTCAAGGACCAGATGCTGATCGAGATGACGCATCTTCCCTTGGCGCTGCTCGGCGTGGCCGCCGGCTGGTCGCGCTGGCTCGAATTGCGGCTCGATCCGCCGGCGGCGCGCGTCGCCGCTTGGGTGTGGCCGGTCGCCTTCGTTCTCGTCGGTTTTCTCCTCCTTGGCTACCGCGAGGCGTGACGTGCTGGGCCGCGCTGCCGAGGCGCTGGTCGGCTTGTGCCTGCGCGCCGCCGCTCCCGTCGTCGCCGTCGCCCTCATCGGCGGCGCGCTGTGCGGCTTCTATGCGGCGACGCATGCCGCGATCGACACCGATACCGATCATCTCATCTCCCACGACCTGCCCTGGCGCCAGCGCGAGAAGGCGCTCGACGCGGCGTTTCCGCAGAACGCCGATCTTCTCGCCGTCGTCATCGACGGAGCGACCGCCGGCGCGGCCGAGGACGCGGCGGCGCGCCTTGCCGATTGGGCGCGCGGCCGCAAGGACCTCTTCAAGAGCGTGCAGCAGCCGGGCGGCGGCCCGTTCTTCAAGCGCAACGGCCTCCTCTTCCTCTCCGTGGCCGAGCTTCAGGAGGTCAGCGATCACCTCATCGCGGCGCAGCCGATGCTTGGCGCGCTCGCCGCCGATCCGAGCCTGCGCGGGCTCTTCTCCTCAATCGACCTCGCCGTCGAGGGCATCAGGCACGGCGACATCGCGGCCGATGCGCTCGCGGCTCCGCTCACGGCCCTCGCCGAGGCGGTCGAATCGAGCCTTGCCGGCCAGCCGCGCCCGCTCGCCTGGGAGAAGCTGCTCGGCGGCCGCGCCCCCGAGCCGCGAGAGCTGCGCCGCTTCATCCTGGTCCAGCCCGTGCTCGATTACAGCGCGCTGGAGCCGGCCGCCAAGGCGCGCGAGGCCATCCGCGCCGCGGCCCGCGACTTCGCCTTGACGCCGGAGCACGGCGTTCGCATCCGCCTCACCGGTTCCGTCGCCGTCTCCGACGAGCAGTTCGCGAGCCTCCGCCACGGCGCGGTGCTGACGACATCCATATCCCTCGCGCTCGTCTGCCTCATTCTCTTCCTGGCGCTGCGCTCCTGGCGCATCATCGCCGCCATCCTCGCGACGCTGCTCGCCGGCCTCGCCGCCACCGCCGCCTTCGCCTTCGCCGCCGTCGGCGAGCTCAACCTCATCTCGGTGGCCTTCGCCGTCCTCTTCATCGGCATCGCCGTCGATTTCAGCATTCAGTTCAGCATCCGCTACCGCGACGAGCGCCATCGCTCGGGCGAGCTCGGCGCGGCGATCCGGCGGGCGGCGGGCGGCATCGGCGGCGCGCTCGCCTTGGCAGGCGGCGCCACCGCCGTCGGCTTCTTCTCCTTCGTGCCGACCGCCTATTCCGGCGTTTCCGAGCTCGGCCTCATCGCCGGAACGAGCATGGTCATCGCGCTCGTCCTCAACCTGACGCTGCTGCCGGCGCTCTTGAAGCTCCTCCATCCGCCGGGCGAGCCGGAGCCGGTCGGCTATGCCTGGGCGGCTGGGCTCGACGCATTCCTCCTGCGGCACCGACGCGGCATCATCGGCGCGGCCGGAACCGCGGCAATCGCCGGCATCGCCTTGCTGCCGCTCTGGCCCTTCGACTTCGATCCGCTCGACCTCAACGATCCGCATGCGGAATCGATGGCGACGCTCTTCGATCTCATGAAGGACCCTTCGACGACGCCCTACACCATCGACATCCTCGCTCCCTCGCTCGCCGATGCCGAATCCGGCGCAACGCGCCTCGCGGCGCTGCCGGAAGTCGCCGATGTCGTCACCGCCGCCAGCTTCGTGCCGGATGAGCAGCAGCAAAAGCTCGCGATCATCGGCGATGCGGCGCTCCTCCTCGGTCCGAGCTTGTCGCCGCCGCAAGTGGCAACGCCGCCCGACGACGCCGCCGATCTCGCGGCGATCGCCGCCTCCGCGCGCAACTTGCGCACCATCGCCGCGCCAAGCGGCAGAGCGCCCGCCGCGCGGCTCGCCGCCGCGCTCGAAAAGCTCGCCCGCCGCGGGGCCGCGGCGCTGCCGCCGCTGCGGGCCAACATCGTCGCCGCGATCGGCCCGCGTCTCGACGACCTTCGGCAATCGCTCTCGGCCGCCCCCGTGACGCTCGAGACCTTGCCGGAGGAATTGCGCCGCGCCTGGCTGACCGCCGACGGGCGCGCCCGCATCGAGGTTTTTCCCAAGGGGAACGCGCGCGATCACGACGTGCTGCGCCGTTTCGTCGCCGCCGTGCGCCAAGTCGCGCCGGAGGCGACGGGATCGCCCGTCACCATTCTCGAATCGGGGGAGACCGTTCTCGGCGCGTTCATCCGTGCCGGGCTGATCGCCGTCGGCGCCATCACCCTCCTCCTTTGGGCGGTGCTGCGCCGCCTGCGCGACGTCCTTTTCGTGCTGCTGCCGCTCGTTCTCGCCGGCCTCCTGACCGCGGCGACCTGCGTTCTCGCCGGGCTGCCGCTCAACTACGCCAACATCATCGCGCTGCCGCTGCTGCTCGGCATCGGCGTCGCCTTCGACATCTATTTCGTCATGCGCTGGCGTGCCGGCCTCGCGGAGCCGCTGCAATCGAGCACCGCCCGCGCCGTCCTCTTCAGCGCCCTCACGACGGCGACCGCCTTCGGCAGCCTCGCCCTCTCCAGCCATCCCGGCACGGCGGAAATGGGCACCCTCCTCACCCTCTCGCTGTTCTACACGCTGCTCTGCACGCTCTTCGTGCTTCCGGCGCTGCTAGGACCGGTGAAGCGGGCGTAAGGTGCTTCAATTGCGAAAGGTGCGGAGCGACGCTATCCGAGCTCCGCACCTGGATCGCTTCGCTTTGCTCGCGATGACGGCGGACTCGCGATGACGCCGGCGAGCCGCGCTTCAGCTCGCCATCTGCCGTTCGCGCAGGAAGTGGAAGAACTCGATCCCCTCGCGCAGGCGCCGCTTCATCATTTGCGGGCTGCGCACCATCTCGTTGACGATCGAGGCGATCTTCCCGGCGCGGAAATAGAAGCGCTTATAGAAGACCTCGACGGAATCGAAGATCTCGCTATGCGAGAGGTGCGGGTAGTTGAGAGGCGCGATCTGCACTCCGTGCTCGTCGATGAGCTCGGCATGCGCCGCGTCGAGCCAGCCATTCTCCACCGCCTGCTTGTGCAGGAAAGTGCCGGGATAGGGCGCCGCCAGCGACACCTGGATGGTGTGCGGGTTGATCTCGGTGGCAAAGCGGATCGTCTCCTCGATCGTCTCCTTGGTCTCGCCCGGAAGGCCGAGAATGAAGGTGCCGTGGATGGTAATGCCGAGCTCGTGACAATCCTTGGTGAAGCGCTTCGCCACCTCGATCCGCATTCCCTTCTTGATGTTGTGCAGGATCTGCTGGTTGCCGGATTCGTAGCCGACGAGGAGAAGACGCAGGCCGTTGTCGCGCAGGACCTTCAGGGTCTCGCGCGGCACGTTCGCCTTGGCGTTGCAGGACCAGGTGACGCCGAGCCGGCCGAGTTCCTTGGCGATCGCCTCGGCGCGCGGCAGATTGTCGGTGAAGGTGTCGTCGTCGAAGAAGAACTCGCGGGCTTGGGGGAAATAGCGCTTGGCGAGCGCGATCTCCTCGGCGACATGGCCGGGGCTGCGGACGCGGTAGCGGTGGCCGCCGACCGTCTGCGGCCACAGGCAGAAGGTGCAACGCGACTTGCAGCCGCGTCCCGTATAAAGCGAGACGTAGGGGTGCTTCAGATAGCCGATGAAGTAGTTCTCGATCTTGAGGTCTCGCTTGTAGACCTCGGTGACGAAGGGCAGGCGGTCCATGTCCTCGAGGATGGCGCGGTCGCGATTGTGAGTGAAGCCGCCTGCCGCATCGCGGTAGCTGATGCCGTCCACCTTGTCGAAAGGCAACCCCTCCGCGATCTCCTGGATCGTGAAGTCGAACTCGTTGCGCGCGACGAAATCGATCGCCGGCGCCGCGGCGAGGCTTTCCGCGGGTTCGACCGCCACCTTGGCGCCGACGAAGCCGATTCGGAGATGCGGGTTCTCGTCCTTCATCGCCGCCGCGACGCGCGCGTCCGAGGCGAAGGACGGCGTCGAGGTGTGAATGATGAGCAGCTCGTAATCCTTGGCGAGCGGCAGGATGGCATCGAGCTTGATGCCGGCGGGGGGCGCGTCGATGAGCCGGCTGTTCGGGACGAGCGCGGCGGGCTGCGCCAGCCAGGTCGGGTACCAGAAGGAGCGGATCTCCCGGCGCGCCTGATAGCGCGAACCGGCGCCGCCGTCGAAACCGTCGAAAGAAGGCGGTTGCAGGAACAGCGTCTTCATCATGCGCTTGCGTCTCCATTGCTCACGAGCCGGCCCTCCGCATCGACGCGAAAGCTCCGTTCCCGCCACGCCACGGTATTGCCGCAGAAGCTAACGACAAACACCGCGAAGGACAACAAATCGCGCAGCGGAACGAGCCAGGCCGGGCTCGGCGGCAGGCCGAGCGCCCGGTCGACAAGCCGCACCGTCAGGTGCCGACAGGCGAGCGCCGACGCGAGCACCGCGAGGCTCGGCGCGGCGAAGGCGTCGACAGCCGCAGCCAAGGCGGCCAGCGCGACCGGATGCGTGATGAAGGACGCGGCAAAGCCCAAAGGGGCGATCGCGCGAATGGTGCGCGTCCAGCGCAGCTCGTGGCGCAGAAGCGCCGGAAAGCTCGCCTCGGCCACGACAGTATCGACGAGGTAGGGCGAGAGGACGACGCGCTTGCCGAGGCGGCGGACCGCCTCGCCCAGGGCGTAATCATCGGCAAGACGGTCGCGCAGCGGCGCGAAGCCGCCGATCGCATCGAGCGTCGATCGCCGCAAGGCCATGGTGGCGCCGAAGCAGGCATTGCCGGGCCGCAGCCATTCGCCGACCAGCGCCGAGGGCAGGAAGCCGTGATTGACCCAGAGGGCGCCGAGCCGTGCGGCGAGGCCCGGAATCGGGCGGCCGCGATAAAGGCAGGTGACGAGGCCGACGCCATCCTCGGCCAGCGGCGGCGTGATCGCCCCAAGATAATCCGGCCCCACCTCCATATCGCTGTCGGCGATCACCAGAACCGGGTGCTTCGCCTTGCCGAGCATGTTCTCGAGATTGGAGACTTTTAGGTTCGAACCCGAGATGGCCGGATCGATCACGAGGGCGAGATCCTGTCCTGGGCAATCGGCGATGAGCCGGCGCACGACCGGGATCGCCGAGTCGGCAGGATCGCGGACCCCGAACACGATCTGCACATTCGCGTGATTCTGCCGGCAGAAGGAGAGCAGATTGTCATAAAGCCGCGGCTCCTCGCCATGGAGCGGCTTCAGGATGCTGACGCCGACGGGCGAGGCCGCGGCCGCCGGCGCGCGCCGCCGCACGAAGCGCCGCACCGCGATGGTCGCGGCCAGAAGATAAACGCATCCGGCGATGCTCGCCGCGAGCAATCCGGCGACGATGATCACCATGGCTGGCCGGCTCCCCGCTTTCGGCCGATCCGGCCAGCCACCGCCGCCTCAGCCGGCGATGCAGAAGCGGGCGCGCTCAAGATTCCGTCAGGCAATTTCTGTTGCCTTTGCCTTCCGCGTTTGTCAACCATAGCGCGCCCGGGGCCGATCGGTCGGGTCGCAGGCACATTACCGCGGAAAGAGACAGGTGCGCCGATCATCCCGAGCGTTATGCGCCTCGATCGTCTTCGGCGCGGCCAGCCTCATGGCAGGCTGCGCGAGCGTGCCGACCGACCCCGCGGCGCGGGCGGCCTTCGAGGAGGCGAACGATCCCCTCGAACCGCTCAACCGGACGACCTTCGAGTTCAATCGCATTCTCGATGGGCTGCTCATCAAGAATATCGCGCTGCTTTACCGCACGGTTCTGCCGGACCCCGTCCGCACCGGCATCCGCCACGTGCTGCACAATCTCAACCAGCCGATCGTCTTTGCCAACAACATGCTGCAAGGCGAGTTGCAGCGCGCGGGGACGACCGCGGCGCGGTTCTCGATCAACACCACGCTCGGCCTTGCCGGCATCTTCGATGTGGCGACCGGCTGGGGATTTCCCGAGCAAACCGGCGATTTCGGGCAGACGCTGTGGAGCTGGGGAGTGCCCGAAGGCCCCTACCTCGTCCTGCCGCTGCTCGGCCCCTCCGACCCGCGCGATGCGATCGGCGAAGGCGTCGATGGGTATATCGATCCCTTCCGCTACGTCGCCCGGCGCGAGCACATCAAGGAAATGAACGAGGCGCGCTTCGTCACAGACGGAGTCGACCAGCGCGCGCAGGCGATCCCCGAGCTCGAGGAAATCGAGAAGACCTCGGTCGATTTCTATGCGGAATTGCGCAGCCTGTGGCGCCAGCACCGGGCGCAGGAGCTGTCCGGCACGCACAGCGACTTCCTCGCCGCCCCGCCCCTCGTCCCCGCCATCGAGAACGAGCTCTACCAGGACCCGGCGAAAGCGTCGCCCCCCGCCGTCAAAAGCCCTTGAGCCGGCTCACGAGGTTCTGAGCGCGGAGGCGCGCTTTGCCAGCAGGCGAATGAGCCCATCCGGCCCCTCGCGGCGCAAGACTGATGTGAACTCCGAGCGCCGCGTCGCCAGCTCGCTCACCGTTCCGCTGAGGAACACGTCGATGATCTGCCAGCGCTGACCGTCCTGCCGCATCAAATAATTGAGCGTTATGGGCTCGCCGTCGCCCTTGATCAGCCTGGTCTGGACGATGACGCCGCCTGCGGCGGGCGTCGTCTGCGGCAGCACTTCGAAACGCTCGCCGGAATAATCGTCGAAGCGGCTCGCATAGGTCGAATAGGTGTATTCGCCGAAGGCGGCGGTCAGCGCTGCCTGCTGCGACGCCGCGAGGTTCTGCCATTGCTGGCCGATGCTCAGCCGCGCCATCAGCGGCAGGTCGAAGGCGGCCGACAGGGCCGGCTTCAATTTCTGGTAGCGCCCGTCGAAGCCGAGAGAACGCCCCTCTTTCATAACGGCGAGCAGGGCATCGTAGAAATTCTGCACCACGGCAACGGGTTGCAACTCGGCGGCGCGTATCGGCGTTAAAAGGAGAATGAAGCTCAATAATGCCGCGGCAGGGGCGACGCGTCGGATCATGTTCAGCATGGGGAAATCCCTTCCCATGAACGGGGCCGCGCGGTCAAGGGCGGTCGCTTCGCTTTTGCGCCGGGCGGACTGTTGCGTTGGCCGGGCGCGCCGCAATTGAGTGGCGAGCGTTTAGGTTTTGCGATAAGAAGCGGCGTTCGCCAGATCGGGTCCCCACAGCGGCGCGAGAGGCAAGTGATGAGAGTGGTCCTGGCTCAGCCCCGCGGCTTTTGCGCGGGGGTGGAACGCGCGATCGAGATCGTCGAGCGCGCGCTCGAGAAGTATGGACCGCCCATCTATGTGCGGCATGAAATCGTGCACAACCGCCACGTCGTCGACCGGCTGCGGGCAAAGGGCGCGCATTTCGTCGACGATCTCGAAGAGATTCCGCCGGGCAGCGTCACCATCTTCAGCGCTCACGGCGTCTCGAGCACGGTCGAGAACGCCGCCGAGGAGCGCGGCCTTCCCGTCATCGACGCCACCTGCCCTCTCGTCTCCAAGGTGCACAGCGAGGGGCAGCGTTATGCCAACCAGGGGCGCGAGATCATCCTGATCGGCCATGCCGGGCATCCCGAGATCGAAGGGACGATGGGCCGCATCAGCGGCCGCGTCCATCTGATCTCGAAACCGGAGGAGGTGGCTGGCCTCGAAGTCGCCGACCCGGAAAAGCTCGCCTTCATCACGCAGACGACGCTGTCCGTCGACGATACGCGCTCGGTCATCGACGCGCTGAAGGCGCGCTTCCCGGCGATCGTCGGCCCCGATACCAAGGACATCTGCTACGCGACGCAGAACCGGCAGCGCGCCGCGCGCGAGCTCGCGCGCCTCGTCGATGTGGTGCTCGTCGTCGGCGCGCCCAACAGCTCCAATTCCAACCGGCTGCGCGAGATCGCGGCCGAGCACGGCGTTCCGAGCTACCTCATCGAGGATGCGAAGGCGCTCGATATTCGCTGGCTGGCCGCGGCGCAATCTGTCGGCATCACCGCCGGGGCCTCGGCGCCCGAGGAGCTCGTGCAGGGCGTCATCGCCCGCCTGCGCGAACTCGGTGAGGTGGAGTTGACAGTGCTCCCCGGCGTTACCGAAAATGTCCGCTTCCGCATGCCGCCCGAGCTTGCCGACGCCGACCGCTCGTCCCGCCAGATGCAGCCATAAAGGGGGTCTCCTTGGCCGTTCCCTTGCACCAGAAGCTTCGTGTCGGCGCCTATGTCGCGAAAATGCATTTGAAGGGCGTCAAGCGCTACCCGCTCGTCCTCATGCTGGAGCCTTTGTTCCGCTGCAATCTCGCCTGCGCCGGCTGCGGCAAGATCGATTATCCGGCGGAAATCCTCAACCAGCGCCTCACGGTCGCCGAATGCCTCGAAGCCGTCGATGAATGCGGGGCGCCGGTGGTCTCGATCGCCGGCGGCGAGCCCCTCCTCCACCGCGAGATCGATCAGATCGTCGAGGGCATCATCGCCCGCAAGAAATTCGTCTATCTCTGCACGAATGCGCTGCTGCTCGAGAAGAAGATCGACCTCTTCGAGCCCGATCCCTTCTTCATCTGGTCGGTCCATCTCGACGGCGACCGCGCCGATCACGACCGGTCCGTCTGCCAGGAGGGGGTCTATGACCGCGCGGTCGAGGCGCTCAAACTGGCGAAGGAGCGCGGCTTCCGCGTCAACATCAACTGCACGCTCTTCGACGGCGCCGATCCCGAGCGCTATGCCCGCTTCTTCGATGAGGTCATGGCGCTCGGCGTCGACGGCATGACCGTCTCGCCTGGCTATGCCTATGAGCGCGCCCCGGACCAGCAGCATTTCCTCAGCCGGCGCAAGACCAAGGAGCTCTTCCGCGAAATTTTCCGCCGCGGCAGGGATTCGGACTGGTCCTTCAGCCAGTCATCGCTGTTCCTCGACTTTCTCGCCGGCAATCAGGAATATCGCTGCACACCCTGGGGCAATCCGACGCGCAACTACTTCGGTTGGCAGCGGCCCTGCTATCTCCTCGGCGAGGGCTATGCGAAGACCTTCAAGGAGCTGATGGAGGAAACCGACTGGGACGCCTACGGCACCGGCAATTACGAGAAATGCGCCAATTGCATGGTGCATAGCGGCTATGAGGCGACGGCGGTCGTCGATTCCGTGAAGCACCCGCTGAAAGCGCTCGCCGTGGCCCTCAACGGTGTGCGGACCGAGGGCGAGATGGCGCCGGAGATCCCGCTCGAAAATCAGCGTCCCGCCGAATACGTGTTCTCGCGCCATGTCGAGCAGGCGCTCGAACGAATCAGGCACCAAAAGGCGGGCTGACGCTCAGCCGCGCGCCGCCACGGCCGGATTCCCCTCAGCGGGCGTGGTCGAAGAGGGCGTTCAGCACGGAAATCGTCGGCTTGCGGTAATCGGGAACATTGGCAGCGTCGTAAGACCGGCTCAATCCGTAGGCCTCGGTCGAGACGATAACGGCGAGCGCGATGAAGCCCGCGATCGCGATCCACCGGTCGAATTTTTCGTCCTGCATCGGAAATCCGTCGGTGAAAAGCGTCACCCACCCAACAACGGTTTTCCGAACTGGTTCCGGCGGACACGCAAATGCCCGGCCCATCCTGGGGCCGAACATCCGCTACCGCGTTGCCGACGGCTATTCCTGCTCGATCTGCTCCAGCCGCGTCAGCGACGCTTCTACCGTGCCGCAATCGGCACGCCCGCTCTGCACCGCGTCTTTGCCGGCCGTGGCGTTCTTCATGAAGGTCTGCCGCGCCGAGTCGATGTCGCCGTCATCGGCCGCCATCTGCGTGACGATGGCCGAGGCCTTGTCGGTCGCGGCGAGGACGCGATTCGGTGGCGATCTCATTGCTGCTCGCCGCTGCGCCCAGAATGGAACCGGCGGCGGCGGAAAACGCCACCGCGTGACTGGCGGACACGCCGGGCGACAGATCAGAAGGCGGCCCGGTACTGCCAGAGCCGGGAGAGCCGACCAACAGAACGCCGGCGAGGATGAGGGGAAGCTGCAGCGAGATCGTTTCCTCCAAACTGGTACCCTATTCCGAGGAACGGCCACTGACGGCTGCGCGTTGCATGGCGCCATGCGTCGTGCAGCCCCCCAAAAAAAGGGCGATATTATATTTGACAAACCCATGCCCAACGTATAGGTTGAGGGCATGGCAAAGAGCATTCTCACTCAACCCTACTTCCACGACGAGGCGGCTGCCTTCGCGAAGCTGGAAAGCATCGTATGGCCGAACGGCCCGACGTGCCCGAAGTGCGGCGCCGTTGATCGCATCGGCAACCTTGCTGGCGTCAAGGACAAGAAGGGCGGCGTTCGTCTCGGGTTGAAAAAGTGCTATCACTGCCGCGCTCAGTTCACGGTGCGCGTCGGGACCGTCTTTGAGGCATCCCATGTCCCGCTGCATCTGTGGCTCCAGGCCGCTTACTTGATGTGCTCTTCCAAAAAGGGCGTGAGCAGCAACCAGTTGCATAGGACTTTGGGCGTCACGCTTAAGACGGCTTGGTTCATGAGCCACCGGCTCCGCGAGGCCATGCGCGAGGGTAGCTTTGACGTGTTCGGCGGGAACGGCGGCGTGGTTGAGGTAGACGAAACCTTTATCGGCGTTGATCGCACCAAGAAGCCGAAAGGCACAAAGAAGGGACGCGGCTACGCGCACAAGCACAAGGTTCTGACGCTGGTTGATCGCCAGACGATTTCCGCTATAACAACCGTGTCGCGCTCGGCGTGAACGATCCGCAGCGAACGGAGGTGGCTTTGAGGGGGATCGTCGGAAAGCGGCTTACCTACCAAACATCTTGTAGCTAAGCCGGAACTACCAATGGCAGCTGCTGCGACGTCTACCGCAAGACCGGAACCGTGGAGGCGGCGGCTTTACGTGCCAAACTATCAGGTGCGTGAGGCTGCGCGTTATGCCGGTGTGCCGTCTCAGACAGTTCTCAATTGGCAAAAGGCAGGATTAAAGCAGACGATCGCGTCGCGCGAGATGCGTGAGGCGTTGTCTTATATGCAGCTCATTGAAGTCGCAGTAGTTGCGAAAATGAGAAAGGCTGGAGTGCGGCCCCCAGAAATACGGGCAACTAGGGAATACGTGAGCAAGAAGCTCAGAAGTGAGTACCCGTTTGCCGAATATCGGTTCAAGACGGACGGTAAAAAACTGTTCATGGACTACGAGCAAGTTGAGGGGAAAAAGGGCCGTGGCAAGCTATTGCGGCCGGGTCAAAATGGCCAATTGGCTTGGGAAGAAGTCATCGGGCGGCTTCTGGAGTTTGAATACGAGCACAAAGGCATTGCGATCCGCTGGCACGTGGCCGGTCGTGGTTCTTCTGTATTGATCGATCCACGCGTCTCGTTTGGCGCTCCGATGGTTCGAGGCACGCCGACCTGGGCAATCAGGGGCAGATGGGAAGCTGGAGAAACCATTGACGAAATCGCGGATGATTTTGGTCTGACCGAAAATGAGGTCAGAGACGCACTTACGTTCGAAGGAATCGACTACTCAACTCCGTTATCAAAGTGGACCCACTGACATTCTATTTTGATCGTTGTTTTGGAAAGCGATTTCCGCAAGCGCTGGAAGTCATCAAACCTCCCTTCACAGTCGAATACCAACATAATAAGCGAAATAGATTCAAAGAAGATATGAGGGACGATGAGTGGCTAGAGGTCTGTGGGAAAAACCAGTGGATTGCATTTAGTCATGACAGGAAGTTTCATCGGATAGATGCCGAAGCTACAGCTATCAAGCAGCATAAGGTTGCCGCTTTCTGTCTTTGCGGAGCAAATTCGCCGACTTGGGATAAACTCTGCTTCTTTGTGAAGGCGTACCCTAAGCTCGTAGAGATTGCTCGCAACGAAGCGGCGCCCTACCTGTATCGCATCCATCCGTCGTCACGCCTCGAAAGGGTCGCGTTGCCATGAAATCGGAAGGAAAGGCTAAGTCAGAGGAACAAGCCAGACGCTTCATCGAAACCGCGCGCCAGCTCGGCTGCGACGAGGACGAAGCCGCGTTCGACGAGAAGCTGAAGCGGATCACCAAGCCGAAACCGCCGCCCGATCGCGACGGCAATAAGCCCGCAACGAAGAAGCCCGGCCGCTGAGCCGGGCTTCGTATTTCTGGAATGAAGAAATGGTTAAAGTTCTTTCAGAAACTCCTTCGTCCATCGCAGCGTTTCCATCGCCCCCACGTTCGACACTGGCCCCTCGCGAAGGCTCATGTACAGCTTCTCCATATTCTTCTCGACCTTTGCCTGCACGTCTGGCTCTTGTTCACCAAGAGCTTGAACGATACAGGCGGCTACGGCAGCCAGCGCCAACCTGGTCTGATCTAGACCTGCTTTGTCTCCGGCCATAACCGACCCTCCCTGGT
This sequence comes from Alphaproteobacteria bacterium, assembly GCA_021325525.1. Lineage (GTDB taxonomy): Bacteria > Pseudomonadota > Alphaproteobacteria > ATCC43930 > CGMCC-115725 > URHD0088. The sequence continues at coordinate 13,610 of JAJPHB010000006.1, read as the reverse complement.
TTGTGGATCAGGGAGAACCTATACCTAGCGTGTGGGTTTGCGAACTATAATATCCCCAAAAAAAGACCCCGCCGGAGCGGGGCCGAGTTTAGGGAGGTTGCGCCCGGACTCGGGCGCGCTCCTTAAATAGGAAGGCCGCGCCGGCTTGCAACCCTTCGTGCCGCACGTGTCGCTCCCTTCGGGAGCATTCTCCTAGCTCGCAAATAGCTCACCGGTTCTGCCACTCTTCTGAAGGAGAGGCGATCGCTGAGCCGGCGCGGTCCACCGCCTCGGCGAGCGCGCGGAGCGCCCGTCGGGTGTCGAGGGCAACGCTGAACAAATTCCCGATCTGACCAGGGTCCCTGCCGATCGAGGCGATGATTTTTGGCAGAGCCGGACGGCCCTTGCCGGTCAGCGGAATGAGCGCTGCGAGCGGCAGGTCCCGTTCTGCCGAATCGGCAACGGCGCGGAGGATGATGAAGGGCAGGCCCGTGCCCCGCGCCGCACCGGCGACGACGGCGCTCTCGAGATCGGTCGCGACGGCTCCCGTCCGGCGCCGCAGCGCCGCCTTCTCGGCAGCCGTTGCGATGACAGCGCCGCTGCCGGCGACATCGCCCGCCACAGCCGGAATGTGCCGGCGGACCCGATCGCGCCATCGCGGGCTTGTTTCGAGGCGGCTGCCATCGGCGCACAGCACGGCACTCGCCAGGATGAGCGCGCCGGGAGCCAGCTCCGGGGCGAGCCCGCCTGCGATCCCGAAGCTGACGATGCCCGTGACGCCTTCGCCGATGGCGTGGCGCAGCGCCGCCTCCGTCCGCTCCGGAGATCCGCCGACGCAGATCGGAACGAGACCGGCGCGAGCGGCGATCCGGGCTTCGGCGGCGAGCCCCGTGACCGCGAGAACCGTCACAAACCGTAAGAAGGGCGTGCCTGCCGGTCGTCCCGTCGCAGCAAACTGCGGTAGCGCGCCAGGGCCCAGAGCGGAAAGAAGGCGCGGTAGCCGTGATAGCGCAGATAGAAGACGCGCGGGAAGCCGACGGCGGTGTAGCTCTCCTCGTCCCAGAGGCCATGCGACTGCTGCGTCGCGAGGAGGTAGGCGATGCCGCGCGCCGTCGCGGGGTGCCGCACCGCGCCCGCCGCCATCAGCGCCAGCAGCGCCCAGGCGGTCTGCGAGGCGGTGCTGACCTTGCCCTCGCCGCGCGGCTGGTCCGACCAATAGGAGGCGCCATCCTCGCCCCAGCCGCCATCCGCGCGCTGATGCGAAAGCAGCCAGTCGACGGCCCGGCGGATTTCCGGCGACGCGGGATCGAGGCCGGCCGCGTTGACGGCGCAGAGGGTGGACCAAGTCCCGTAGATGTAGTTTGTCCCCCAGCGGCCGAACCACGAGCCGTCCGCCTCCTGCTCCTTGAGAAGATAGGCGAGGCCGGCGGCGAGCGCCGGATGCGTCCGGTCGTAGCCGAGCTGCGCCAGCATGCCGACGCAGCGTGCCGAGACATCGGCCGTCGGCGGGTCGAGGAGGGCGCCATGATCGGCAAAGGGAATGTGGTTGAGGTAGTAGTGAGTGTTGTCGGCATCGAAGGCAGCCCAGCCGCCATTGCGGCTTTGCAGCCCCACGATCCATTCCGTCGCGCGCTCGATGGCGGGGCGGTAACGCTCGCGGTCGCAGCGGTCGAGCGCCATGACGACGACCGCCGTATCGTCGAGGTCGGGATAGTGCGGGTTGGCGTATTGGAACGCCCAGCCGCCCGGCCGAACCTCCGGCCGCTGCGCCGCCCAGTCGCCGACGACGTCGAGGACCTGGCGCTCGACGAGCCAGTCGAGCCCGCGCCGCGCCGCTTCCGTCGCCTCCCGCCCGCCGGTCTCGAGCAAGGCGTGGCTGGCGAGCGCCGTGTCCCAGACGGGCGAAAGGCAGGGTTGGCAATAGCACCGCTCGGGATCGTCGAGGACGAGGAGCTTGCGCACGGCCGCCTTCGCCATGACGAGGTTCGGATGATCGGGCGCATAGCCGAGGCAGTCATACATCATGACCGTGTTCGCCATGGCCGGGTAGATGGCCCCGAGCCCGTCCTCGCCGTTAAGCCGCTCCTCGACCCAAGCGACGGCGGCATCGATGGCGCGTTGGCGCGACGCTTTGGGAAAGCGCGGTTCGAGCACGCGCAGGACGCGGTCCAGGCGCTCGAAGAGGATGCCCCAGACCGACTGATCGACGGGGGCGAGCCAGTCCTTCACCTCCTTCGGCGGCGTCGTGAACAGCTCGGCAACCGTGACCCGCTTGGGATTGCGCGCCCTCGGCCGCAGCGCCATCAGGACGAGGAGCGGAACAATGACCGTGCGCGACCAGTAGGAGACCTTGTCGAGATGGAAGGGGAACCACTTTGGCAGCATCATGATCTCGACGGGCATGACGGGCACGGCATCCCAGGGCACTTCGCCGAAGAGGGCGAGCAGGATGCGGGTGAAGACGTTGCAGCGCGCCGCGCCGCCGCGCGCGAGGATCGCCGCGCGGGCGCGCGCCATATGCGGCGCCTCCACGGCGTCGCCCACGGCCTTCAGGGCGAAATAGGCCTTCACCGTCGCGCTCATATCGAAGGCGCCGTCATGGAAGAGCGGCCATCCGCCGTGCTCGCCCTGACGCGCCCGGAGATATTTGGCGATGCGCCGGTGCTCCGCCTCGTCGATCTCGCCCAGGTAATGGCCGAGGAGAATGTATTCCGAGGGAATCGTCGCATCGGCTTCGAGCTCGAAGGCCCAATGGCCGTCGGCGCGCTGCCGTGCGAGCAGCGCATCTCTTGCCGCGTCGATCGCGCGGTCGAGCGCCTTCGGCGCGACAGCCGGTGCTTCCACGGGCACGAAGCGGGGTCGTTCCATGGGCGTCCTTGGACCTCCTCCGGCCATTGCGATCATGGCGACACGCTGTTCGCCACCTTGCCGCGAGAATGTGTCGCGCCCAGCTGCTTTGCCGTCAACGGTCTTGTCGCGCGTTCGTGCGCCAGCGCGGCTGCTATGCATCCCGATCGGATCGCCCCTTCGATCGTCGCCGGCAGCCCGGTTGCCGTCCAGTCGCCGGCGAGGAAGAGGTTCTGCCATTCCGTTCCGGCTTCGGGCCGGCGACGAAGCTGCGCCGGCGTCGCCGCGAAGGTCGCCCGCTTCTCCTTGACGATGCGGCAGGAGGGCGGACGCGCGGCGCCCAGTCGATACGCGCGCGCGACATCGCGCCACAGGAGCTCCGCCAACTCATCGGCCGGAACATCGATCAGGCGGTCGGCGGCGCTGACCGTCACGGACAGGATTCCGGGCTTGCGGAAAACCCATTCGGCGGTGCCCCTGACAATACCGATGAAGGGCGGCGCCTCCGGTCCCGCCTCGAAGCGGAAATGCGCATTGACGATGGCGCGGAACTCGTTCGGCGCCACGAGGCCCGGCAGGAGCCGCGCCGCGACTGGCGCCGTCACCGCGAGAATGACCGTGTCCGCCGAGTCGAGGCTGATGGGGCCATCCTCGAAATCGAGCAGGCGAGCAAGGCCCGCCTCGCCGCCCATGCTGCGCAGCCTTGCGCCGAGACGGAGCTCGCCGCCATGACGGGCGAGGAATTCGAGCGCGGGATCGACGAAGCTCTCCGATAGGCCATCGCGCGGCACGAGCGGGCGCAAGGCCGCGCCTCCCGCTCCGAAGCTGTCGGAGAGGACGCGCCAGAGCAAGCGCGCCGACGCCGCCTCCGCCTCTGTGTTGAGGGCAGCGACGGCGAAGGGCTGCCAGAGGCGGCGGAACACCGTCGCCCCTGCATCGAGCCGGTCCGTCACGGTCTCGTTATCTCGCGCGCGGCGCAGGGCGGCGACGCGGAGATAATCGGTGCCGCGGGTGCCCGGAACTCGGCGCTTTGCGTCGAAAATCCACCAGGGGAAGCGCCCGGGTCCGGGCGCGAGGGTCCAGCGCTCGCCGGTCGCGACGTCGCAAAAGGCAAAGCGCGGCGCGTCGGGCCCGACCATCGTCGCCGCGGCGCCGATCGCGGCGAGGTAGTCGAGCGCGGCGGTGTTGGCAGCGAGCAGCAGGTGATTGCCATTGTCGATGCGGCAGCCGAGCCCGGTATCGAAATAGGAGCGGCAGCGCCCGCCCGCCTGCGGCGCCGCCTCGTAGAGCGAGACAGCATGGCCTTTCGCCGCCAGCGACACGGCGGCGGAGAGGCCGGCGAGGCCCGCTCCGACGATATGCATGCGCGGCGCCATCAGAAGAGCCCGTGGCGGACCGCCAGCCAGAGCTTGACGGGGGTGGGCGTGCGCACGGGACGAACGGGGTCGCGCCAGTCGGCGGCGACGAGGCGGTCGAAGGTGGCGCGGTAGACCGCCTGCATGATCGCCGCCGGCCGCATGGCTCGCCGCGAGCATTGCGCCATCGCGCGGGCCGCGCCGTCGTAATGGGCAGAGCAAATCGCGGCGAGGTCGCGGCAGACGAGCGGCAGCGCCGGGTGGGCAAGAACGCGAAGCGGATCGAGCGCATCGAGGCCGTGCTTCGCCAACAGCTCGCGCGGAAGGTAGAGCCGCCCGCGCCTCGCGTCCTCGGCGAGGTCGCGCAGGATGTTGGTGAGCTGGAGCGCGCGGCCGAGAGATTCGGCGACCTGGTCGGCGGCCGCCGAGGCATCGCCGAAGATGCGCACCGAGAGATGCCCGACGGCGCTGGCGACGCGAGCGCAATAAAGATCGAGCTCGGCGAGGGAGGGCGCGCGGATGTCGCCGACGGCGTCCATCTCCATGCCGTCGATCACGGCCAGGAAATCCTGGCGGCGCAGCCCGTATTCCGCGACGGGCCGGAGCAGCGCCTTGGCGAGCATATGACGCGGCGCGCCGGCGTAGAGCGCATCGATTTCGGCACGCCATTCGGCGAGGCGCGTCCGCTTCGCCTCGGCGGGTGCCGGCTCGTCGGCGATGTCGTCGACTTCGCGGCAGAAGGCGTAGACCGCGAACATCGCGTTGCGGCGGGACGGCGGCAGGATGCGCATCGCCCAATAGAAGGAAGTTCCCGCGGCGGCGACGCGCTCGCGCACCAGCTCCTGCAGCGCCGCATCGTCGCGGTCTGCGGCGCGCTGCATGATGGCGCTCAACGCGGCCGCCCTGCGGCAACTCCACGGCAAACGCCGGTGAGAAGGCTCGCCGCGAAGTCGCCGGCGGTGAGCTTGACGCGGCGCGCCAGCGGATCACCCCGCCGCAAATGCCGGGCAAGCCGGCTCGCCAGATCGACGATGACGGCGCTTTCGCAGCGCAGGCCGAGGCTGCGGATCGCGGGCGGCAGCCCGCGGGCCACCCCGATCAGCTCCTCGGTCCGGTCGAGCAGTCGGTCCAGCGTGTGCCGCAGCCCAGGCGTCGAGCATGCGCGAGCGAGATCCGCGATGCTGGCGCCGCAGGCGGCAAGATCCTGGCGCGGCAGATAGACCCGGTCGAGCGCACGGTGGTCGTCGGCGCAATCCTGGAGATGGTTCAGGACCTGAAGCGCCGAGCACAGCGCGTCCGAAGGCGGGTAGGCGGCGCGGCTCTCGCCGTGGAGATCGATCAACTGCCGTCCGACCGGCGAGGCCGAATAGCGGCAATATTCCATGAGATCGTCCCAATCCTCGTAGCGTAGCTTCGTCGCGTCGAGACGAAAGGCGCGGAGCACGTCATGGCAGTGCTGAGCCGTGACGCCGGTTTCGGTCAGGCTGGCGCGCATGGCGACGGCACTCGGCGCATCCTCTCCCGGCGCCCCCTCGAGCACCTCGCCCATACGGTCGAGGCGGCGGACTTTGTCCTCCGCGGACAGGTGCGGATTGTCCGCGATGTCGTCGGCAGCCCGCGCAAATTTGTAGAAGGTATGGACGTGGATGCGCAGGTCGCGTCGAATGAGGAAGGAGCCGACCGGGAAATTCTCGTCTCCGGCGCCCTTTCCGGAAGGCGTCTCGACCGCGGCGCTCACGCCGCGCCGCGCTGCTGGACCCGCCCCTTCCATTCGCCGCCCCTGCCCTGCCAATGCCGCCGCGCCGAATCGATCGTCGCCGCCAGGTAGAAGAACGCGATCAGCGGCAGGAACGGCGCCATCGCGAGCGGCTGACGGTAGAGGCGCAGAGTCGGAACGAAGGCGACCATCATGGCGAACCAGGCGAGCGCCGCGAGAAGGCCGGCAATGCCGCCGAGCGGCGTCAGCGCCGGCGGCGCCAGATAGGTCACCGTCATGCCGAGCACGGTCGCGCCGAGCAGGAGCGGTGAATAGTGAAGCTGCGTATACGCGGTACGCGCGATCATGCGCCAAATATCGCCGAGCCGCGGATAGGGGCGCAAGCTCCGCGTCCGCTCCGTCAAGCCCAGCCAGATCGCGCCCCCCGCTTGCTTCAGGCGCTGCGCCAGCGCGCAATCGTCGATGAGCGCGCCGCGGATGCTGGCAATGCCGCCGGCGCGGTCGAGCGCCGCGCGGCGCACCACCATGCAGCCGCCGGCCGCGCCCGCAATCCGATGATGCCGGTCATTCACCCAGGCAAAGGGGTAGAGCATCTGGAAGAAGAACACGAAAGCGGGAACGAGCCAGCGTTCCGCGAAAGAGGCGCAGCGGAGCTTCACCATGAGGGAGGCGAGGTCGAGGTGCTGCCGTTCCACGCGCGCCACGAGCTCGGCGGCATTGTCCGGATCGTGTGCGATGTCGGCGTCGGTGAGGAGAAGGTAGGACGCTTCGGAGCCGCGCTCGGCGACATGGCGGATGCCTTCGCTGACCGCCCAGAGCTTGCCGCTCCAGCCCTCCGGCAGCGGGCGCGCGGCGATGATGGCGAGGCGATGAGCGGCGCCGGCCTCGGCCGCGGCGCGCCGAGCCGCCGCGGCAGTGCCGTCGCTGCTGTGATCGTCGACGAGCACGATCGAGAAAGCGCCGGCATAGCGCTGGCGCAGAAGCGAGCCGATGGCGGCGCCGATCGTTTCCGCCTCGTTGCGGGCCGGCACGATGGCGACGATCTCGGGCCAGGCGTCGAGCGGCGCCGGCGGCGGCGCCGGACGCTCGCGCCAGAAGCCGCCGCGCGCCAACAGCAGATAGAGCCAGATCGCGAGCGCGATCGCGGCAACTGCCTCCGCCGCGCTCATGGGCAATACCCGGCTTGGCGGAACCAGGCGACCGCCTCGGCGAGGCCTTCGCGCACCGGCCGCGGGGCGTAGCCCAGCTCGGCTTTCGCCTTCGCTGAGGAGAAATACATCTTCTTGCGCGCCATGCGCAGCCCGTCCCGTGTCATGAACGGCTCCTTGCCCGTCGCCCGCGCCATCTCTTCGGCGAGAAACGCGAGCGGCATCAACGGCGCGATCGGCAGGCGCAGCCGCGGCGGCCTCCGCTTCGAGAGCATCGCGACCTCGGCGAGAATGGCGGCGAGCGGCAGGTTCTCGCCGCCAAGAATATAGCGCTCCCCCACCCTGCCCTTCTCTGCCGCGAGAAGGTGGCCCGCCGCCACGTCGTCGACATGGACGAGATTGAGGCCGGTATCGACGAATGCCGGCATACGCCCGCGTGCCGCTTCGAGGATCATGCGCCCGGTAGGCGTCGGCTTGATATCGCGCGGCCCGACCGGCGTCGAGGGGTTGACGATGACGGCGGGCAGCCCACGCTCGCGGACGAGGCGCTTCACCTCCTCCTCGGCACGGAACTTCGACTGCTTGTAGGGACCGATCATCTCGGCGATCCCGCTCGGCACGGTCTCGTCGGCCGGCGTTCCGTCCGAGTGAAGGCCGAGCGTCGCGACGCTGCTCGTATAAACGACGCGCTCGACGCCGAGGGCGAGCGCCGCCTCCATCAGAAGGCGCGTGCCTTCGACATTGGCTCGGAACATTGGAGCGGGATCCGGCACCCAGAGCCGGTAATCGGCAGCGACATGGAAGAGATGCGTGCAGCCGGCAAGCGCCGCCTCGAGCGAGTCCCCGTCCTCGAGCGCACCCATGCGCTCCTCGAGCGCGAGGCCGGCGATATTCCGGCGGTCGCTGCCGGGGCGCAGCAGCGCCCGCACGCGGAAACCGGCGGCGAGAAGGCGGCGCACCACAGCCGACCCAACGAAACCGGTGGCACCGGTGACGAGTGCGGTCGGCGAGCTGTCGGTCATCGCTCCGGATAGCAGCCGGCGAGGCGGGCCCGTTGCCGAGCGAGGCCGTAAACCAACTCGCAGATCGGCGTCTCGACCTCGACGAGGCGACCCATTTCGAGGACGGCGCCGAGCAGCGCATCGAGCTCGACCGGGCGGCCGCGTTCGAAATCCTGCAGCATCGAGGTCTTGTGGGCACCCACCGCCTCCGCATCCTTGATGCGGTCGTCGACGTTGCGCGAAAAGCGGATGCCGAGGCGCTCTCCCACCGCGCGCGCCTCGACCATCATGTGGCGAGCGCCACCGCGCGAATCCGCATCGCGCGCCAGGCGGTCGAGCGGCGCGCCGGTGAGGAGGCTGAGCGGGTTGAAGGCGAGATTGCCCCAAAGCTTGTTCCACACTTCCTGGCGGATATCGGGGCTGACGCGCGCCTCGAAGCCGGCTTCGCGGAGCAGCGCCGCGAGCTGCGCCGCGGCATCGCCGAGCGCGCCGCCGGGATCGCCGAGGACGAAGGTTCGTCCCGAAAGGTGCCGCACGGTTCCGGGCGCGACGAGCTGGCCCGCGGCATAGACGACGCAGCCGAGGCTGCGCGCGGGCGGCAGCTTCTCCCAGAGGCGGCCGTCCGGATCGACGCTGGCGAGGCGATGCCCCTCATGCGGCGCGGCATGGCCGTGAAAGTACCACCAGGGCACGCCGTTCGCGGCCGCGACAATGACGGTTCCGGGGGCGATCAGCGGCTGCGCCGCGACGGCGGCGGCGCGCAGCGCCGGCGTCTTGACGGCGAAGATGACGATGTCCTGGGGGCCGAGCCTTGCCGGATCGTCCGTCGCGGCCGGCTTGACCACCACCTCCCCCTCTGCCAGGGCAAGGCGCAGGCCCTCGGCACGGATCGCCTCGAGATGCGCTCCGCGCGCGATCAGCGTCACCGGGACCCCTGCAGCGGCGAGCTTGGCACCGAGCAGGCCGCCGATCGCGCCGGCGCCGAAGACGCAGATGCGCGGCTTGCCCATCATATGAACTTCGCGCTCATGTGTTGGCGGTGCGCAGGGCATCGCACACGGCTTCGGTGACGTCGCGCGTCGTGGCGCTACCGCCGAGATCGGGCGTCAGCACGCTGCCCGCCGCCGTCACGCGCTCGATCGCGGCCATGAGCCGAGCCGCGGCGCCCTTTTCGCCCAGGTGGTCCAGCATCAGCGCGCCCGTCCAGAAGCTCGCGATCGGATTGGCGATGCCCTTCCCCATGATGTCGAAGGCCGAGCCGTGGATCGGCTCGAACATCGAGGGAAAGCGCCGGCTGGGATCGAGATTGGCCGTCGGCGCGATGCCGAGGCTGCCGGCGAGCGCGGCGGCGAGGTCGCTCAGGATGTCGGCGTGAAGATTCGTCGCGACGACGACGTCGATGCTCTGCGGCTTCAACACCATACGCGTCGTCATCGCGTCGACGAGCTCCTTGTCGACGGCGACATCGGGGAACTCGGCCGCGATCTCGGCGCCGATCTCGTCCCACATCACCATGCCGTGGCGCTGCGCATTCGATTTGGTGACGATGGTCAGCTTCTTCCGCGGCCGACTCCGCGCCGTCTCGAAGGCAAAGCGCATGATGCGAGCGACGCCGGTCCGGGTGAAGACGGCGGTCTCCGTCGCCACCTCCTCGGGAAGGCCGCGATGGACGCGCCCGCCATTGCCCGCATATTCGCCTTCGCTGTTCTCGCGGATGATGATCCAGTCGAGATCATCCGGCCCGCACCCCGCGAGCGGCCCCTTGATGCCGGGCAGGATGCGCGCGGGCCGCAGATTGGCATATTGGTCGAAGCCCTGACAGATCGGCAGGCGCAGCCCCCAGAGCGTCACATGATCGGGAATCTGCGGATCGCCCACCGCGCCGAAATAGATGGCATCGAAGACGCGCAGCCGCTCGAGCCCGTCTTCGGCCATCATGCGGCCGTGCCGGCGATAATAGTCCGATCCCCACGGGAAGGTCTCGACGGCGAGGCGAAACCCGCCCTCGCGCTCCTCGAGGACGCGGAGGACATCGAGCCCGGCGGCGATCACCTCCTTGCCGATGCCGTCCGCCGGGATGGCGGCGATCCTGTATTCGCGCATGTCACCTCGTGCCGCGATGCGCCATGGCGGCGCTCGCGGCCGGCAAGATGCAACGTTTTCGACTCCGGCGCGAGCCTTTCGTCAGCCCCGGCGCCTCATTGGCGGAGACCGCGCAGCCGCTCATCGTCCCGACCGGTCGCAGCGGGGCTGCGCGCCGTCCGCGCCGCCTCGATGACGCGATCGATGAAGGCGCCGTATTCGCTCGTCTTGGAATGTTCGGCGGCGCCGGAGTTTCGCGGCGAGCTCTCGTATCCCGCCTTGTCGCCGGCCGCGGCGGTGACGAGAAACGGGCTGAGGAAGACCCCGGCGTCGTCCTCCGGCGGCTCGCCGACATGGCGGGAGGCGCGGACAAACTCGAAATTCCCCTGCCCATCGAGGCCGGAGAGAATGCGGACGCCGGAAAGCACCGTCGCCTTCGGGTCCGAATTGCGCCCGATATCCTCGGCGAAGCGTTCCGGCGGATAGATGCGCTCGATGCTGGCGCGGTCCTGGATATTGGCGGTCATGCCGGCGAAACGGCGCGCCGCCTCCTGCCGTTCCCGTCAGTCCCGATCAATGAGGATGGCGCGGAAATCGTTGACATTGGTGAGGGTGGGACCGGTGGTCACCAGATCGCCGAGGCCGGCGAAGAAGCTGTAGCCGTCATTCTCGGCAAGATGCGCTTGCGCCGAGAGGCCGAGCCTCGCCGCCCGCGCGAGACTGTCCGGCGCGATGATCGCGCCGGCATTGTCCTCGGTCCCATCGACGCCGTCCGTGTCGCCGGCAAGCGCATGGACCCCGGGCAGCCCGTCGAGCGCCACGGCGAGGGCGAGGAGGAATTCGGCGTTGCGCCCGCCTCGCCCCTTGCCGCGCACCGTCACCGTCGTCTCGCCACCGGAGAGAAGCACGGCGGGCGGCGCCACCGGCTGCCCATGCCGAACGCATTGCCGTGTGATGCCGGCCAAGACGAGGGCAAGGGCGCGCGCCTCGCCTTCAAGGGCATCGCCGAGGATGAGGGGCGCGTAGCCGGCCTCCCGCGCCACCCTGGCCGCAGCTTCGAGCGCTTCCTGAGGGCGGGCGATGATGCGGCTTTCGGCGCGGGCGAGGCGTGCATCGCCGGGCTTCGGCGTCTCGTCCTCGCCGCGGCGCAGATGGTCCAGCACCGCGGGCGACGCCGGGATCCGGTATTTCTCGAGGATCGCCGCGGCATCGGCGAAGCTGGTGGGATCGGCCACGGTCGGCCCCGAGGCGATGACCGAGGGGTCGTCGCCCGGCACGTCCGAGATCATGAGCGTCAGCAGACGCGCCGGCGCCGCCGCCACCGCGAGGCGGCCGCCCTTGATCGCGGAGAGGTGCTTGCGCACGCAATTCATCTCTCCGATCGTGGCGCCGCTCTTCAGCAGCGCGCGGTTGACGGCCTGCTTCTCCTCGAGCGTCAGTCCCGGCGCCGGCAGGCTGAGAAGCGCCGAGCCCCCGCCCGAGATCAGGCACAGCACGAGGTCTTCGGCGCCGAGGCCGCGGACCATATCGAGGATGCGCGCGGCGGCGCGGCGCCCGGCCTCGTCGGGCACCGGGTGCGACGCCTCGACGATCTCGATGTGCCGGCAGGGCACGGCATGGCCATAGCGGGTGACGATGAGGCCCGCGAGCGATCCCGGCCAATGCTCCTCGACGGCGCGCGCCATCGCGGCCGAGGCCTTGCCGGCGCCGACGACGAGGGTACGGCCCGTGGGCGGCGGCGGCAGATGCGGCGGCACGCAGCGCGCCGGCGCCGCCGAGGCGATCGCGGCCTCGAACATGGCGCGGAGAAGCGCGCGCTGGGAGCTCATCGCCGCCCGGCCTCTCGCGGCAGCGATGCCGATCCCCTCACTTACCCGCCGCGCTGCCGATCTCGTGCGCCGCCAGCGCTTCGAGGACGCGGACCATGGCGGAGTGGTCCGAGGCGGCGCCGCCATTCGCCGCGGCCGCGTTGAAGAGCTCCTGCGCCGTCGCCGTATTCGGCAAGGACAGGCGCAGCGACTTCGCCCCTTCGAGGGCGAGGTTCAAATCCTTCTGATGCAGCTCGATGCGGAAGCCGGGCTGGAAATTGCGCTTGATCATGCGCTCGCCATGGACTTCGAGAATGCGCGAGGAGGCGAAGCCGCCCATCAGCGCCGCGCGCACCTTCGCGGGATCGGCGCCGGCCTTGGAGGCGAAGAGCAGGGCCTCGCCCACGGCCTCGATCGTCAAGGCGACAATGATCTGGTTCGCGACCTTGGTTGTCTGCCCGTCGCCATTGCCGCCGACGAGGGTGATGTTCTTGCCCATCTTCTCGAAGATCGGCTTGATGCGCGCAAAGACCTGCTCGGGCCCGCCGACCATGATGGTCAGCGACGCCGCCTTGGCGCCGACCTCGCCGCCCGACACCGGCGCATCGAGGTAGTCGCAGCCGAGCTCGTTGATTTTCTTGGCGAAGGCCTTGGTCGCGATCGGCGAAATCGAGGACATATCGATGACCGTCTTGCCCTTGCTGAGGCCGGCGGCGACGCCGTCCGGACCGAACAGCACGGCCTCGACATCGGGCGTGTCCGGCACCATCAGAATGATCACCTCGGACTTCTCGGCGACTTCCTTGATCGTGCGGCAGACCGTCGCCTTCTCGCGGATCTCGGGCGGCACGGTCCGCCCGCCGAAGACGAAGAGCGCGTGCCCGGCGGCGATGAGGTGTCCCGCCATCGGCCGCCCCATGATGCCGAGCCCGATGAAGCCGATCTGCATGATGCCATTCCTCCCATTCCCGCGCTGAGCGAGGGCGCTTTGCCGCCCGCCGCCTCGCCTGCCACTCTATAGCCCCGGTGCGCGGAAGTGGGAACCCGGCTCGTCTGCTGCGCGGCAGCTCCCGGCCATTCTCAGGCGAAGCCGAACTCCTTTTCGGCGATGGTGAGGCTCTCATCGACGATCGCCACCATCCGGTCGATCTCCTCGCGGGTGACGATAAGAGGCGGGCAGAGATGGAGGGACATGAAGACGCGGGTCAAGAGACCGCGCTCCTCCATCAGGGCGATGACGCGGCGGCTGAAGGGGTGCGCCGCGGCGGCGGGTCCGATGCCGAACGGCTCCTTCGTCGCCTTGTCCTTGACGAGCTCGGCCGCACACATGAGGCCGCGGCCCCGCACATCGCCCACTGTCGGATGCGAGCGGAGGCTCTCCATGCGCTCCAGCAGATAGGCGCCGCTGCGCGCGCTGCGCTGCGGCAGCTCCTCCTGCTGCAGGATCTCGATGTTCTTGAGCGCCGCGGCGCAGGAGACCGCCTGGCCGCCGAAGGTCAGGAGATGCGCGAGCGCCACGTCCTGCTTCTTGAACTCGTCGTAAAGCTTCTCGCTGACGGCGACGGCGGCGATCGGCGCGTAGCCCGAGGAGAGGCCCTTCGCCATGGTCATGAGGTCCGGGACGACGCCGAACTGCTCGGTCGCAAACATCGTTCCGGTGCGACCGAAGCCGT
>JAJPHB010000138.1 GCA_021325525.1 Alphaproteobacteria bacterium | reverse complement strand
GGGAATGTCGGGCTCCTGCGGCCGGGGAGCGTGCAGTGGATGACCGCCGGCCGCGGCATCCTCCATTCCGAGATGCCGGAGCAGGAGAACGGCCTGATCTGGGGCTTCCAGCTCTGGGTCAATCTGCCGGCCAGGGACAAGATGACGGCGCCGCGCTACCAGGACATCGATCCCGAGGCGATCCCGGAGGTGGCGCTCGGCGATAGTGGGCGCGTCCGGGTGATCGCCGGGCGCGTCGGCGCGGTCGAAGGACCGGTGCGCGCAGTGGCGACCGATCCCACCTACCTCGACGTCGCGCTGGCGGCGGGGGCCGCATTCCGGCATCCGCTGCCGGAGGATTATGCGGCCTTCGCCTATGTCTACGAGGGCGCGGTCCGCATCGGATCGGGCGAGGCGGCGCGGCGCCTTGCCCGCGGCGAACTCGCGGTGCTGAGCCGCGGCGACGAGGTCGCGATATCGGCCGAGGCGGAGGCCGGACGGGCTCTCCTCATCGCCGGCCGTCCGCTCAAGGAGCCGGTCGCCAAATACGGCCCCTTCGTCATGAACAAGCCGGAGGAAATTCGCCAGGCGATCGAGGATTTCAACGCCGGCCGCTTCTGAGGTGCGGCGGGGGGTGCGGTCGCGGATCGCGTCGCCGCGGCCGCTCCTGCGCATCGGCACCGTTGTAGGACCTTTCCGCGACGCGGCGCTGCGGCTTGAACCGCCGCCTGGACGAAGCGCCAGCCTCTTCGAGCGCGACCTTCAGCCGGTTCGACTTTTCGTTCCGCGCCCGTCTGTCGGCGATCTCTTCGAGCCGTCTCGCCAAGGCTTCGTAGGTCGCGGCCAAATGCTGGAAGGATTCACGCGCGACCCGGTTCTGCCTCTGCTCGCCGACGACGCGGTACTCCTCCGCCCGCATCCGGTGCCGGCGCGCCTGCTCCAGCAGATCGTCCTTCGGCGAGCCCTTTATGATGCGATCGGCCCGCCTGTCGCACTCCACCGCCCATTGCTGGAGCTGCTCGGCGAGATCGAGGTCGGAGGCGGTTCTCAGCAGCGCGCGGCACTGGCGAGCGAGTTCACGAAAATCTGGGCCAGACATCACCTCCCCCACCTATGTCGCTGCGGGCAATGCGGTCGTCGGCCTGCCGCCAGGTCCCGCGTCGAAAAGCTGCGGTCCATGACGAGAAAACACCAGCGGGTCACCGTGAGTTGCCTGCGGGAGCATTTGGCGGGCGCCTTCGCACGCATAGGCGATCGCGGCCGCGCGCCCCATCCCGGAATCGCCGACGGTGACGAGCGCCTTGCGGCCGGCGAGGCGGCGCGAGCCGCGATAGCTCGCCTCGCCGTGATCCGGCTTCGGGGCCGTGTCGCGGGCGAGGCCCGGCCAGGGCTGCGTCTGCTTCCTGAAGGGGGGCTTCGGGTATTTGGACCGTGGGTCTTCCATGCTGTCGCTGCCGCCGTCTTGCGCTGCACCGGGATGGGCGTCGCCCTGCGCGAGCGCCGGGCCGGCGGCGGCGACGGCGATTTCGGCTCGGACGCCGCCGACCACGCGGCGGCGGGACACGGCATCGCGTTCATGCTCGTCCATTGGCCTGCTCCGCGCCTCACTCAGCCCGACAACAAGCGGCGGCGATTGGTTGCTCGCCGCCGGCGACGCTCCGGCGCTCGCCGGCGCTCACCAACACTTGAAGGACAGGGAGTGGGCGGCGACGATAGGCTGCGGCGGTGCATTGCGCGCCGACCGCCTGCAACCCGGTGCAATGGGGGTGCCGTGACTTCGACCGAATCCGCGCCGGGCGCCCTCTGCGCTTTTGCCGTCATGGCCAAGGCGCCGCGCATCGGCGAAGTCAAGACGCGCCTCGCGCCGCCCCTCACCGCGGCGCAAGCGGCGATGCTGAGCCGCTCCTTCCTCAAGGATATCGCCGGCAACTTCCTCGCCGCCGCAGAAACGGCGCCGATCCACGGTTATGTCGCCTATTCGCCGGCGGGATCGGAGGATTTGTTCCGCGCCTTGCTGCCGCCGGAGATCCGGCTGCTGCCGCCGCGGCGGGCCGGCCTCGGCTACAGCCTTCTGCATGCGGCCGAAGACTTGCTCGCCGCCGGCTATGCCGCGGCCTGCCTTGTCAATGCCGACAGCCCGACCCTGCCGACGGCGGCGCTCATTGCGGCGGCGACGGCCTTGCGCGCCTGCGGCGACCGCGTCGTGCTCGGCCCGGCAAATGACGGCGGCTATTACCTCATCGGAATGAAGCGGCCGCACAAGCGGCTCTTCGAGGAGATCGACTGGAGCACGGAGCGGGTGTTCGCGCAGACCCTCGACCGCGCCGCCGAGATCGGGCTCGAAGCAACGATCCTGCCGCCCTGGTACGATGTCGATGACGCCGCCGCGCTCGGCCAGCTCCGGCGCGAGCTCTTGGGAGAGGGCGCCCGCGGCGGCGCCGCCGCCGGCGGGTACCGCGCGCCGCACACCGCCGCTTTCCTGCGGCGATTGGCGGCGGAGGCGAGCGACGATCGCGGGCGCGCCGCAGGGGCGGCGAGGTGATCGCCGGAGATCGGCGGCTCTCGGCGCTGGCGGCGAGCGGCGGCGGTCTCCTCGCCCTCACCGCGATCGGCATTAGCGAGCTCGAAGCGGATGCGATCGGCCGCTTCGTTCTCGTCGCGCTGGCGCAAGGCGCGGTTTACGGGCTTGCCGCGTGGCTCGCCTCGCGCGGCGGCCTTTCGCGCGGCGCCCTCGTCATGATCCTCGCCATCGCCGCCGCGATGCGCCTCGCCGTGCTGGCCGCCCCGCCTTCTCTCTCGACCGATCTCTACCGCTATATCTGGGACGGCCGCGTCCAGAGCGCCGGCATCAACCCCTACCGATACATCCCGGCCGATCGCCATCTCGAGCCCCTGCGAGACGACGCGATTTTCCCCAACATCAACCGCAGCACCTACGCGCCGACGATCTATCCGCCCGTCGCCGAGATGATCTTTCTCGCCGTGACGCGCCTCGGCGAGGGCGTCTTCGTCATGAAGGCGGCGATGGTCGCCTTCGAGATCGTCGCCGTCGCCGCGCTGCTCCGCCTGCTCGCGCTTTCCGCCCTCCCCGCCGAGCGCATTCTCCTCTATGTCTGGCATCCCTTGCCGATCTGGGAGTTCGCGGGGAGCGGCCATGTCGATGCCGCGGTCATCGCCTTCATCGCGCTCGCGCTCTGGGCGTGCCGGCGCGGCAAGCCATGGGGCGCCGGCATTGCCTTGGGCTGCGCGGCGCTCGTCAAGTTCTTTCCGGCGGTGATTTTCCCCGCTCTCTATCGGCGCTGGGACTGGAGAATGCCCGCCGCCTTCGCCGCGGTGCTCCTCGGCGCCTATCTGCCCTATCTCGGCGCAGGCTCCGCCGTCTTCGGCTTCCTCTCCGGCTATGCCCATGAAGAGGGATTCGGCGGAGCAGGCAGCGGCTTTTATCTCTGGAGCCTCGCCGAGGCGTTTCTGCGGCCGGGTCGTTTCGGCAGCGGTCTCGCCTATGTCGCGGTCGCGGCAGCCCTCATGGCGGCGCTCGCTGTCGCCGTTCTTCGACACGCGAACGGCGCCGATCGCGGCATCGGCGGCGCGACGCTTCTCGCGGCGGCATTCACTTTCCTGCTGTCGCCGCATTATCCCTGGTATTTCACCTGGCTCCTCACGTTCTGTTGTTTTGCGCCGTCGCTGTCGCTTCTTTATTTGACGAATGCGAGCGTTCTGCTTTACCTCGCGCCGGTCGGATCGCTCCTCGTCGCCGACACGCGGAGGCTGCTGGTGGAATCCGCAATTTACCTGCCCTTCGCCGCGCTGGCCCTTCTCGATCTGCGGCGGCTGCGGCGCCCGGCCGCCGCTGGAGGATCACCGGCATGACGCGCGTTTCCGCCGCCGCGGCCCGGCCCGACCCGCGGCGCTATTTCGAGCATGTCGCAGCGGAGCGCGGGACCATCGCCGAGGCGGAGCCGGTCTGCCTCTATCTCGAGACGACGAACCGCTGCAACCTGCTCTGCACCACCTGCCCGCGGACTTTCGAGGCGCTGGAGCCGCCCGCCGATATGGGCTGGGACCTGTTCACCGCGATCGTCGACCAGTTTCCGAAGATCGCGCGCGTCGTGCTGCACGGCGTCGGCGAACCGATGATGGTGCGCGCCTTGCCGCGGATGATCCGCTATCTCAAAGACCGCGGCACCTATGTCCTCTTCAACACGAACGGCACCTTGCTGACGGCGCGCAAGGGTCGGGAGCTCATCGAGGCCGGCCTCGACGAGCTGCGCGTCTCGCTCGATGCGGCCGAGCCCGCGGCGTTCAAGCTCGTGCGCGGGCGCGACATGTTCCACCGCATCCTGCGCAACCTCGCCGCCTTCCGCGCCCTCCAGCGCGAAGCGGCGGCCGAGACGCCGCGCGTCTCGCTGTGGCTGACCGGACTCAAGGAGACGATCGGGCAACTCAAGGATTTCGTGCGGCTCGCACACGAGATCGACGTGCCTGAAGTCCATCTCCAGCGCCTCGTCTATTTTCCCGAAGGCCAGGGCCTGGCCCGGCCGGAATCGGCGCTCTTCGAGGGCGGCGCCGAAGAGAGCCGGCTGGTGCACGAGGCGGCGGCGCTCGCCGAGGAGCTCGGCGTCGCCTTCAACGCCTCGGGTGCGGTCGAGCCCGAAGCGAGCCTGAAACAGCAGGCGAAGGCGCAGCCCTGGTCGCTCTGCCGCCGGCCCTGGACGCTGATGTACGTCACGGCGCATGGCCGCGTCATCCCGTGCTGCATCGCGCCCTTCTCGATGCGCGGCTATGACAGCTTCACCTTGGGCGATGCGACGCAGCAGAGCCTTCGCGCGATCTGGAATGGCGAGCGGTACCAGGACTTCCGCCGCGCGCTGCTGAGCGATGCGCCGCCCCGCGCCTGCGCCGGCTGCGGATTGCGCTGGAGCCTCTAGATGGGCTCGCCCGAGGCGGCAGCTTCCGCTTCGCGGCCGCGCGTCGCCGTCGTCATTCCGACGCTCGACGAGGAAGTGGCGATCCGAGACGTGCTTGCGTCAGTGCCGCGCGAGGCGGTGGATGAAATCATCGTCGCCGACAGCGGCAGCCGGGACCGCACGGTAGAGCGCGCTCGCGCCGCCGGCGCCCGCGTCGTCGTCGAGAGCCGCCGCGGCTACGGCCGCGCCTGCGCCACCGGCGCCGCGGCCGCTCGGGATTGCGACATCATCGTCTTTCTCGATGGCGACGGCAGCGACGATCCGCGCTTCATCCCGACGCTGCTCGCCCCGATCCTCGCCGGCGCCTGCGACTTCGTCGTCGGCTCGCGCCTGCGCGGGACGCGCGAGCGCGGCAGCATGAGCGCGCATCAGATTCTCGCTGGCCACCTCGCCGGCTGGGCGATCCGCCTGCTCTACGGCGTCCGCTACACCGATATGTGCGCCTTCCGCGCCATCCGCCGCGACGCGCTGGACCGACTCGGCATGCGCGAGATGACCTATGGCTGGAACCTCGAAATGCAGATGCGGGCGGCGCGCGCGGGGCTCCGCATCCGCGAAGTGGGGGTCGCGCACCGGCGCCGCGCCGGCGGCGCTTCCAAGGTCTCGGGCAGCCTCATCGGCACGCTGAAGGCGAGCTTGCGCATCGCCCTGACTTTTTGCCGCGTCGCGTTCGAGCCGCGCCTGCCGCGTGGCCGCCTCGGCCGCGGCGCGACGACGCGGTGATGCGAAGCGCTGCCGGACCCGTCGTCAAGGACCTGGTGCTGATCGGCGGCGGGCACAGCCATGTCGCCGTGCTGAAGCGCTTCGGCATGAAGCCGCTGCCGGGGCTCCGCCTGACGCTCATCTGCCGCGACGTGCACACGCCCTATTCCGGCATGCTGCCCGGCCTTATCGCCGGCCACTACGCATTCGACGAGGCGCATATCGATCTGGGCCCCCTCGCCCGCTTCGCCGGCGCGCGCTTCTATCACGACGAGGCGATCGGCATCGATCTCGTCGAGCGGCGCATCCTCTGCCGCAACCGGCCGCCCGTCGCTTACGATCTGCTGTCGATCAATATCGGCTCGACGCCGCGCATGGCGGAGGTGCCGGGAGCCGAAGACCACGTGACGCCGGTGAAGCCGATCAGCCGCTTCCTCGCCGGTTGGCAACGTCTCTGCGACCGGGTGCTGGCGCGCGATGCCGCGCGGATCGCGGTGGTGGGCGCCGGCGCCGGCGGCGTCGAGCTGCTGCTCGCGGCGCAGTATCGGCTGCGCCGCCTCCTCGCCGATAAGGGGCGCGACGCCGCCCATCTCGAATTCCATCTCTTCGCCGATACCGACGACATCCTGCCCACTCACAATACGCGCGTGCGCGCCGCCTTCCGCCGCGTTCTCGCCGAGCGCGCGGTCGCGGTGCACACCGGCGACGCCGTCGCCGCGGTGTTTCCGGGCGGTCTCGCGACCGCGAGCGGCGCGCGCTACGCCCTCGACGAGGTTCTCTGGGTGACGGCGGCGGGCGCCGCCCCGTGGCTGCGGCAGTCCGGCCTCGCCCTCGACGCCGACGGTTTCGTCGCGGTGAACGACCGTCTGCAATCTGTCTCGCACCCCGCCGTCTTCGCCGCCGGCGACATCGCCGCGGTGATCGGCCAGCCGCGGCCGAAATCGGGCGTCTTCGCCGTCCGCCAGGGACCGCCGCTCGCGCGCAATCTCCGCCGTGCGCTGTTCGGCCGGCCGCTGAGGCCCTTTACGCCGCAGCAGAAGTTTCTGAGCCTCATCAGCACCGGCGACCAATACGCGGTCGCCTCGCGCGGCGCTCTTGCCCTCGAAGGCCGCGCCCTGTGGCGCCTCAAGGATTGGATCGACCGCCGCTTCATGCGGAAATACGGCGAGCTGCCCGAGATGGAGACAGGCGCGAGCAGCGCCGTCGAGCCCGGCCTCGCCGACGCCGACGTCATCAAGGAAATCTCGGCGATCGCCATGCGCTGCGGCGGCTGCGGCGCCAAGGTCGGCAGCAACGTGCTGAGCCGCGCCTTGGGTCGGCTCGAGCCGCGGCAGCGCGCGGACGTGCTGATCGGTCTCGATGCGCCGGACGATGCCGCCGTCGTCGCGGTGCCCGCCGGCAAGGTCATGATCCACACTGTCGACTTCTTCCGCGCCTTCATCGACGATCCCTACATCTTCGGCCAGGTCGCGGCCAATCACAGCCTCGGCGACATTTTCGCCATGGGCGGCGAGCCGCAATCGGCGCTCGCCATTGCCACCATTCCCCATGGCATCGAGAGCAAGGTCGAGGCGCAGCTCTTCGAGCTCATGTCGGGAGCGCTCAACGTGCTGGACGAGGCCGGCACCGCGCTCGTCGGCGGGCATACCGGCGAGGGCGCGGAGCTGGCGCTCGGCTTCGCCGTCAACGGCTTTGCCGAGCGCGAGCGGCTCTTGCGCAAGGGCGGGATGCGGCCCGGCGACCGGCTCATCCTGACGAAGCCGCTCGGCACCGGCACACTCTTCGCCGCGGATATGCGCGGCAAGGCGAAGGGCCGCTGGATCGAGGCGGCGCTTGCCGGGATGGTCCAATCCAACCGCGGCGCCGCCCAATGCCTCTTCCGGCATGGCGCCACCGCCTGCACCGATGTGACGGGATTCGGCCTCCTCGGCCATCTCGTCGAGATGGTGAAGCCGTCTCGCGTCGATGTGACGCTGGAGCTCGACGCCGTGCCGCTGCTCGAAGGCGCGGTCGAGACCGTGCGGATGGGCATCTTCAGCTCGCTCCAGCCGCAGAATATCCGGCTGCGCCGCGCCATTCGCGATATCGAGCACGTCTCCCGCGACGAGCGCTATCCGCTCGTCTTCGACCCGCAGACGGCGGGTGGGCTGCTGGCGAGCGTCCCCGCCGACCGCGCCGCCTCCTGCCTCGACGAGCTGCGCCGCCTCGGCTGTGCCCAGGCCGCGATCATCGGCACCGTCTTGCCGCCGAGCGAGCATGTGGCGCCGATCGCCATCGAGCGGCGCGCGCGTTCGTAGAACCACGGCGCCACCCGCGGCTTGCATCGCGCCGGAGGCGGCCGATACGATCGCCGCTCGCGCCGGACTCACCGCAAATTTACCCGCCCACGATCGCGGACCATTCTAGTCTGGACATTCCAGCGGCGGCACGCGGCAGAGAGGACCCCATGGCATGAACGCGAACCCCGCCTCCGATGTCGTCCATTTCCTGCTGCAGCCCGCCTGGACGACGGGAGTCTATTGGCTCCTGATGCTGGGCAGCCTCGCCATCGCCGCCTATGCCTTCGTCGCGATTCCCGCGCAGCGATCCGTGCAGCATGTCGGCAACTGGATCTTCCGCTTTTTGATCGGCTCCATGTGGTGGCAGCAGACTCTCTGGAAGCTGCCGCCCTACTACACCGACCAGCCGGACCAGCCTTTCGGCGCCACGGGGCTTTCCTATTGGATGACGGAGCTCGGCAAATCCGCCGCGATCCCGCTGCAGGGCGATTTCGTCAATACGATCGTCCTGCCGCATTTCTATGTCTTCGCCCCGGTGGTCTACAGCCTCGAAGTGCTGACCGCGGTCTCGCTCCTCCTCGGCCTTTTCCTGCGCTTCTGGGGCGTCATCGGCGCCTTGCAGATTCTCAATCTCTGGCTCGGCCTCTACAACGCGCAGGGCGAGTGGCCGTGGACCTATTTCTTTCTCCTCGTGCTCCAGCTCATCTTCGCGCTCCATCATTACGGCAGGAGCCTCGGTCTCGACGCGATCATCGCCCAGCGCTATGCGGCCGAGAAGGCGCATCTCGGCATCGGACGCTTCGTCATCGAGGCTCTGACGTGACTGAGGACAGGCGATGATGAAGGCGCCAACGGAACCGACATCCCCGGCGGCGGGCGAGCCCTCGCCGCCTTCCTTCGCGCTCGGCCTCGGCCTCACCAACGAGTGCAACCTCGCCTGCGCCTTCTGCTACCGCGACCCGACGCGCACCGACCGGCTCTCGCTGGCGCAGGTCCGATCCGTGCTCGACCGCGTCCCCGTCCGCTCGGTCAATCTCGGCACCGGCGAGAACGGCATGCATCCGGAGTTCCGCAGCTTTCTCGCCGAGCTGCGCGCGCGACCGCTGAAGCTCACCATCACCTCGAACGGGCACAGCATCGCCGTGCTCGAAGACGCGGAGCTCGGCGCCTTCAGCGACATCGAATTCTCGCTCGACTATCCGAGCGAAGCCGAGCAGGACGCGCAGCGCGGCGCCGGCAACTGGGCCCTGCTGCACGAGCAGGCGGCGCGCTGCCGGCGCCTCGGCGTGCCGGTCACCTTCATCGCCGTCATGATGAAGTCGAATTACCGGCGCCTCTCCGAGATCGCCGCGATCGTCGCCCGCCGCTACGACGCGCCGCTCAGGGTCAACGTCTACCAGGCGGTGCGCTCGGATGCCTTCGCGCTCACTTACGAGGAATATTGGGAAGGCTTCCGCGCCCTCTTCGCCGCGACCGACGTCATCGCCATCGGCGAGCCGCTGGTGCGCGCCATGGCCGGCCTCGAGCAGCGGCGCGCAGGGTGCGGCGTCGGCACCATCCGAGTGACCCCGCGCGGCACGACGCAGCCTTGCGTCTATTGGCCGGGCCATGGCGCTGCCCTCGACGCCCTTCTCGAAAGCGGCAGCACCATTCTCGACAGCGAGCCCTTCCGCGCCGCGCGATCGCTGCCGAAGGCCTGCGAGCCCTGTCAGTTCCGCGACACCTGCCGCGGCGGCTGCGCCGGCCGGCGCCGGCTGCTCGGCGCGCTCGATGCTCCCGACCCCTATTGCCCGGTCCTGCGCGGCGAGCGTCCGAGGCTCGATATCCGCTTTCTTCCCGCGCGCGACTTGCCGAAAAGCGAGAGCGCCTGCACGACGATCGTCATGGGCCGCGCCTGACCTGCGGCGGCACGCCTCACGGCGTTTCAACACTCGGTGACAGCGCCGCGAGCGCGTCGAGTTCCCGTCGCAACGGAGGGCGATCTGCCTTAACGTCGCGTGGTCCGGACATGTCGGCCGGATCGCCACAGGAGACGTACCGTGCGGAAGAGCTCGAGGCGCAGCGCCATTCTCGCGACGGTTGGCTGGCTCGCGGTGGGGATCGGAGCGGAGATGGCGCCCGCCATCGCCGCCGAGGACGCGCTGCGCGTCGGCATGGTCCCCGACGCGGGCGCGACACAGGTCTCCATCGAGGAGAAGGCGCCGCTGCGCGATTACCTCGCCAAGGCGCTCGGCCGGCCGGTAGCGCTCATCATTCCGACGAACTACAACGCCACCGTCGAGGCGCTCGGCAACGGCTCGCTCGATTTCGCCTATCTCGGCGGGCTCACCTATGTGAAGGCGCACGAGCGCTACGGCGTCGTCCCGCTGGTGCAGCGCGACAGCGACCGCGAATTCCATTCCCTCTTCATCACCGCCGCCAACTCTCCGGTGCGCACGCTTCGGGATCTGAAGGGCAAGCGCTTCGCTTTCGGCGACATCAACTCGACGAGCGGTCATCTCATGCCCTACGCCGCCCTCGCCGAGAGCGGCATCGATGCCGAGACGGATCTGAACTATCGCTACACCGGCAGCCATCCGGCGACGGCGAAGGCGGTCGAGGCCGGCATCGTCGATGCCGGCGCTATCGATGAAAGCGTCTACAAGGCGATGCTCGCCGACCACAAGCTCGATGCCGCGAAGCTGCGCATCTTCTACACGACGCCCGCCTTCGTCGATTATGTCTGGGTGGCGCGGAAGGATGTCGGGCAGAAAGAGCGCGACGCCTTCACCGCGGCGTTCCTCCAGCTCGACAAGGCGCAGAACGGCAACATCCTCGCGATCCTGCGCGGCGACAAATTCGTGCGCGCGACGGATGCGGAGTACGGCGATCTGCGCAAGATCGCACAAGAGCTGAAGCTGTTCTGACGGAACGGCGCGCCGGCGATGCTGCGGATCCGCGATTTGACGGTTGCCTATGCCTCTCGGCCGACGCCCGTCATCGATCGCCTCTCCTTGCAGGTGCAGCCAGGCGAAAGCGTCGCCATCGTCGGGCCGAGCGGCTGCGGAAAGACGACGCTCTTCCGCGCCATTGGCGGCTTCGTCCCGATCACCGGCGGAAGGATCGAGGTCGACGGGATCGAAGTCGCGAGCGCGCGCGGCAAGCGCCTGCGCGCGCTTCGCCGGCGCGTCGCCGTCATCGCCCAGAAGCATGACCTGATTGAGCGCCTCGCCGTCCATCAGAATGTGATGGCGGGCGCGCTCGGGCGCTGGTCGTGCCTGCGCGCCTTGCGCTTTCTCCTGCTGCCGCGCCGCTCGGAGCTCCTCGAGGTCCGTGCGGCGCTCGAACGGGTCGGCATTCCCGAGGAGCTGCGCCGCAAGACCGCAGAGCTCTCCGGCGGCCAGCAGCAGCGCGTCGCGATCGCGCGGGCGCTCTTGCAGAATCCCGGCCTCCTGCTGGCGGACGAGCCCGTGGCATCGCTCGATCCCGCCTTGAGCGAGCAGATCCTGGCGCTTCTCTGCGGCCTCGCCTCGGCCGGCGGCATGGCCCTGCTGTGCGCACTGCACCAGCCGGAGCTGGCACGGCGCTATTTCGATCGCGTCGTCGATCTGCGCGAAGCCGCGGACGCGCGACCGGCGGCGGCAAGCGCCGGCGGCGTTCGCCTCGCCTCATGAGCGCCGGCGCCCTGCCCGGATTTCTCGGCGAGTTCCTGCCGCCCGATCTCTCCATCGGCTATCTCGAAGCGCTGGCGCGGCCGGTGATGCAGACGCTCGGCATGGCGGCGGGCGGCATGCTGATCGCCTGCGCCGTCGGATTGCCGCTCGGCCTCGTCATCGCGACGGGCGCCGCCGGAACGCGGCTCCTCTATGAGCTCCTCGCCGGGCTGCGCGCCATCCCCGATCTCACCCTCGCCATCCTCTGCGTCGTCGTCTTCGGCATCGGCCCCCCGGCCGGCATGCTGGCGCTCGCCATCTTCTATACGGCGATGGTCGGCAAGGTCTTCGCCGACCTCTTCCTCTCGGCCGAGCCAGGGCCGCTCGAGGCGCTGCGCACGACCGGCGCCTCGCGCGCGCAGGTCGCGCTCTTCGGCTACATCCCGCTGAAGCTGAAGGATCTGCTGACGCATGGCTGCTACTCCTTCGAATGCGCCGTGCGCGCCGCCGTCATCGTCGGCGCGGTCGGCGGCGGCGGGCTCGGCACCGAGCTGGTCGGAACGCTGAACGCCTTCGACTACCACCGCGCGACGACGCTCATCCTCATTCTCGTCCTCATCATGAGCCTCCTCGACAAGGCGAGCGCGCTCATCCGCCGGGCGCCGCGCCTCGTCTTCCTGCTTTTCCCCGCCGGCGCGGCCGGGCTCTGGCTCTATCGCCCTGACCTGGTGGCGATCGGGCATGCGCTCTCCGCCTTCTCCTCGATGCTGCCGCCGCGATTGCCGGCGGCGGCAATCGCCCGCATCCCGCGCCTCCTCGGCGAGACCGTCGCCACCGCCGCCGGCGGCACGGCTCTGGCGGTCGTGCTGGCCCTGCCGCTCGGCCTCGCCGCGGCGCGGAACCTCGCGCCATCGGCACTGGCGCAGGCGATCCGGCTCGTTCTCGAAACGCTGCGCGGCGTGCCGGAGGTGGTGTGGGGGCTGGTGCTCGTCTCGCTTATCGGCATCGGCCCCTTCGCCGGCCTCGTTGCGCTCGGCCTGCACTCCGCCGGCGTCCTCGGCAAGCTCTATGGCGAATCCTTCGAGAATGTCCGCCTGGCGCCGGTGCAGGCGATCGAGGCGACCGGCGCCACGCGGCTCTCGGTCGCCTGCTTCGCCCTCGTGCCGCTCGCCTCGGGCCCGATGGCGGTCCACACGCTCTTCCGTCTCGAATGGAACCTCCGCGCCGCGACCGTCCTCGGCATGATCGGCGCGGGCGGCATCGGCGAGGCGCTCTATGAGGCGCAGCAGCTCTTCTTCTACCGCGAGATGATGGCTTACATCCTGATCACCTGGGCCATCATCTCGCTGTCGGACGGGCTCGGCCAGAGGCTGCGCCAGCGCCTCGGCTGGGCCGAGGTGCCTGCCTTGCGCTGACGCGGCCCGCGGCGCCGCCGAGCGGCCGGACCGCGCCTCGGCTGTCAACCGGCGCTTCAAAAAGGAGTTTACACGAGCATGCAAGGTGGAATACCAGAGTGTATGCCGTCTGGATCGGACACATCCGACCTTGCCGCCCGGCCGCTCGGCCAGGTCGCCTATGAGCGGCTGCGCACGATGATCCTCGCGGGCGAGGTGCGGCCGGGCGAGCGCCTCGGCGAGCGCGAGCTGGCGCGGCGCATCCAGGTGAGCCGGACGCCGCTGCGCGAGGCGCTGGGCCGCCTCGAACGCGACGGCCTCGCCGTCAACAAACCGGGGCTCGGCTATTTCGCCGTCGAATTCGACCCCCGCACCGTCAGCGACATCTACGAGTTCCGCGAGCTCCTCGAACTCCATGTCTGCCGCGGCGCGGCCGAGCGGATCGGCGATGCCGGCACGCGGGCGCTGCGGCAAATCATGGCAATGCTCGCCCGCTTCGAGGAGCAGGAGAGCCTCAGCGTCGACCAGGTCCGCGAGGAGGTCGAGCTCGGCTTCCGGATTCACGAGATCATCGCCGAGGAAGCCGGCAACGCCATGATCTGCGAGACGCTGATGCAGCTCTACGACCGCCTGCGCCTCCTCGAATGGATCGACGTGCTGTGGATCGACAAATGGCCGACGACGCGGCGCGAGCACCGCGACCTCGTCGCCGCCATGCTGGACCGCGACGGCGAGCGCGCCGTCGCCGTGGCGCGGGCGCATCTGCGGCGCTGCCGCGAGGACGCCTTACGGGTCATCAAGGCCCAATATCGGGAGGGAAGACATGGCATCCAATCGCGGCCCTTCATCCGCCAGCGCTGAGCGGCGCCTGGCGCGCCCCTCATTGACGCTTGCCGCCGGAGCAGGCCTCGCCGGCTGTATCGCACTCGCCGGCCTGTCCGGGATCGCGGCCGCGCAGGTCGCGACGCCGCCGGCGGTCAAGGCGGCGGGGAAGATCACCTATTGCTCCGACATGACCGGGCCGCCGCTCGAATTCCTCGATGAAAACACGAAGCCCGTCGGCTCCGACATCGACATCGGCAACGACATCGCCAAGCGCTTCGGCGTCAAGGCGGAGTGGAAGAACATCCCGTTCAAGGGGCTGGTGCCGGCGCTTCTCGCCAAGGAGTGCGACGCCGTCATCTCGCAGCTCTTCGATAAGCCCGAGCGGCGCAAGGTCATCGACCTCGTCGATTACATGAATTCCAGCGAGGCGCTGCTCGTGCGCGCCGGCAATCCGCACAAGATCAAGGGGCTCGAGGACCTCTCCGGCCGCAAGGTCGCGGTCGAGAACGGCACCACGATCCAGGATCTGCTCGGCGAGCAAAGCAAGAAATTCACCGACGCCGGCAAGAAGCCGATCGAGATCGTCGTCTTCCCGAAAGACACCGACGCCTTGCAGCAGCTCCAGATCGGGCAGGCCGACGCCTATGGCACGACGCTCGAAACCGGCGCCTATTACATGCAGAAATCGCCGAAGACCTTCGAAGTGGCGGGACCGCCCTTCCACCAGATCCTGGTCGCCATCGGCACGCGCAAGGAGGACAGCGCGCTGACGGCGGCGCTCGAAAAGGCGATCGCGGCGATGAAGGCGGACGGCACCTATCTCAAGATTCTGACGAAATGGGGGCTCGAGGCCGACAAGACCCCGTGAGCCGCGCGCTCGGAAGGCGCCCCCGATGCATTTCGACTGGCCATTCTTCTGGCGCTATCTCTTCGAGCCGAGCCAGTCCTACCTTGCCGGGCTTGGCCTGACCGTCGTCCTCAGCGTCGTCTCGCAGACGCTGGGGACGGCGATCGGGCTCTTCGCGGCGCTGGCGCGGCTCTCGCGGCTGCGCCCCCTGCGCGGCGTCGTCCGCGCCTATGTTTGGGTCATGCGCGGGACGCCGCTCCTCGTGCAGATCGTCTTCATCTATACGGGGCTCGCCGCCGCCGACCTCTTCCGCTTCCACGACATCAGCCTCGGCCTTCTCACCATCCCCGGCAATGTGCAGGCCGGCATCGTCGCCCTCAGTCTCAACGAGGGTGCCTATATGGCCGAGATCATTCGCGCCGGCATCGCCTCGGTCGATCCGGGGCAGACCGAGGCGGCGAAATCGGTCGGCATGACCTACGGCCTCCTCATGCGCCGGATCGTCCTGCCGCAGGCGGCACGCTTCATCATTCCGCCGCTCGGCAACGAGTTCAACGCGATGCTGAAGAACAGCACGCTCGTCAGCGTCATCGGCGTGCAGGAGCTGCTGCTCAGCACCGAGACGCTGACCTCCGCCACCTTCCGCGTCTTCGAGCTCTATTCGATCGTCGCCCTCTACTTCCTCACCTTGACCACCGGCTGGGGCTTCATCCAGGGCTTCATCGAGGCGAAGTTCGGCGAGGCCTCGGCGCAAGCGAAAGACGCCTCGGCCGTCCGCCGCCTCCTCGGCTTCGGCCGCTGGCGCGAAGCGAGGCCGCCGGCATGACGGCGTCTGCCGCGCCCCTCCTCGACACGATCGGCGGGCTGCCCGAGGCCGCCGTCGACGAGGTCGTGAGCGCCAGCGACGTCCACAAATGGTTCGGCTCGCTGCACGTCCTCAAAGGCGTCTCGCTCAGCGTCAAGCGCGGCGAGGTCGTCGTCATCATCGGCCCGTCGGGCTCCGGCAAGACGACCTTCGTGCGCTGCCTCAACCACCTCGAAGAGATCCAGCGCGGCCGCATTCTCGTCAACGGCACGCTCATCGGCTATCGCGAGAAGCGCGGGCGGCTCGTCAAGGACAGCGAGCGCAACATCGCCCGCCAGCGCCGCGAGATCGGCATGGTCTTCCAGCGCTTCAACCTCTTCAACCACATGACCGCGCTCGGCAACGTCGTCGAGGCGCCGATCCGCGTGCTCGGCATGCGTGCCGAGGAGGCCGCGGAGATCGGCCGGACATTGCTCGCCCGCGTCGGGCTCGCCAACAAGGCCGATGCCTATCCGGCGCAGCTCTCGGGCGGCCAGCAGCAGCGCGTCGCCATCGCCCGCGCCCTCGCCATGAAGCCGCGCCTCATGCTCTTCGACGAGCCGACGAGCGCGCTCGACCCCGAGATGATCGGCGAGGTGCTGGAGGTCATGCAGGAGCTGGCGCGCGAAGGCATGACCATGATCGTCGTCACGCATGAGATGGGCTTCGCGCGCGAGGTCGCCGACCGTGTCGTCATGATGGATGACGGCCGCGTCATCGAAGACGCGCCGCCGCGGCAATTCTTCACGAGCCCCGCCCATGCGCGGGCGCAGAGCTTCCTCTCGAAGATCCTGTGAGCGGGCATCCCGCAAGCGCCGGCGGCGCGCCCGTCACTGGCCCAGCATCTTGGCGCGGACGGCGAGAAGATGGGCGCGGATGGCCTCGCTCGTCGCCGCGGCGTCGCGGGCCAGGACGGCCTCGGCGATGCGCCGATGGTCCTCCTGGTACTGGCGCCAGCGCACGGGATCGGTGTGGCCCTGCTTCAGCTTCAGCCACGGGCGCTCATGTCGCACCGCGATGACGGCATCGTAGACGCCGATCGCGAGGCGGTTATGCGTCGCGGCGATGATCTGCTTGTGGAAGGCGCGGTCCCAATGCTCCCACTCCTCCCATTGGCTGGCCGCATCCCCGGCCTCGACGCACGCCTTGATCGCCTGCAAATCGCTCTCGCGGGCATTGAGGATGATCGCTTCGGCGAGGCCCGGTTCCATCGCCAGGCGAAATTCGAGGAGCTCGACCGGGCTCGCATCGAGGAGCTGCAAGGGCGCCCGCACGCGCGGCGCCTCGGCCGGCGCGACAACGACGGTGCCGTGCCCCACTCGCCGCGTGATCTTGCCCGCCTTGTGCAACTCGGCCAGCGCCGCGCGCACGACGTTGCGCGAGGCGCCGAACTGCGCCGCGAGCTCGCGCTCCGGCGCAAGGCGCTCGCCGGGCTTGATCCGCCCCTCGTCGATCTGCCGTTCGAGCAGGGCGAGGAGCTGGTCGGCCATGCGGCGGGCGCGCAGGCGCCGGCTCGAGGACGGGACGGCGAACCCAGGCGCGGCATCCATGCGAACGATCCCTCCATCGCTTGGGGCGGAACCGATTTGCAACCAATTCCTTGTCAATCAGGGATGGGAAATGACGCGAAGAATCCGCTTGACGCTGAATGCAAATACTCATTTGATTGAATAAAATATTCCATATTAGAACCAATTACAACCAATATCGCCGTTGATGCTGCGGGGGAGGAGCGGCGGACGTGTCGGTGGAACTGCCGCGAACGATGCGGGCGAGCGCCGCCGAGGCGCGCCGGCCCGCCGAGCCGCCAACGCCGGGCCGGGCGGGTGGCGAGGCGGCGCGCGCCTCGCGAGGAGCCGCCGCCGAGGTGGCCGTCGATTGCCGCGGGCTTGTCAAGAGCTTTGCCGGCGGCGCCGTGCGGGCGCTCGACGGCGTCTCGGTCGCGATAAAGGCCAACGAGTTCTTCACGCTGCTCGGGCCTTCCGGCTGCGGCAAGACGACCCTGCTCCGCCTCATCGCCGGTTTCGAGACGCAGGATGCGGGCTCGGTCGCCGTTTACGGACAGCTTCTCGACGGCTTGCCGCCCTTCCGGCGGCCGGTGAACACCGTCTTTCAGAGCTACGCCGTCTTCCCGCACCTTACCGTCGAAGAGAACATCGCCTTCGGCCTTGAAATGCAGCGCCGCTCGCGCCGCGAGATCGACGCGCGCGTCGCCGAGATGCTGGCCCTCGTCAAGCTCGAAGGCATGGAGAAGCGTAAGCCGGCGCAGCTCTCCGGCGGTCAGCAGCAGCGCGTCGCCTTGGCTCGCGCCCTCGCGACCGCGCCGCGCGTCCTCCTCCTCGACGAGCCGCTCTCCGCGCTCGACCTGAAGCTGCGCACCGACATGCAGCTCGAGCTGAAGCGCCTCCAGGCAGAGGTCGGCATCACCTTCGTCTTCGTCACTCACGACCAGCACGAAGCGCTCACCATGTCGGACCGGATCGCGGTGATGAATCGCGGGAAGATCCTGCAGATCGGCACGCCCGAGGAGATCTATGAGCGGCCGGCGGCGCGCTTCGTCGCCGATTTCATCGGCGAGACCAACCTCCTCCCGGCGACGCGCATCGGCGAGCGGCGCTTCCGCCTCGCCTCGGGCGAGGAGCTCGAGACGGCGGAGCCGGGCGCCGCCGGCGAGGCGCTGACGCTGGCGATCCGTCCCGAGCGCGCGAGCCTCGCCCCGCCCGGCGACCCAGGCCTTGCCGGCATCGTCGAGCAGATCGTCTACGAGGGCACCGATACCACCTATCACGTGCTCATCGCCGGCGGGCTGCGCCTGCGCCTGCGCGAGCAGAACCGCGAAGGATCGCGGCCGCGCGTCGGCACCGGCGAGAGAGTCGCCGTGGCGCTGCCCGCCGCCGCCATCCGGGTCCTCGCCGAATGAGGGCGGAGGCGCGCCGGATCGGCCTCCTCGCGCCGGCCATGCTGACGATCGGCGTGCTTCTCGTCGTGCCTTTAGGGCTGATGGCGATCATCTCGACCCTGGCGCGCGGCCCCTCGGGCGGCATCATCTGGGGCCAGCACTCGCTCGATGCCTATGTGCAATTCCTCTTCGAGCGCGACCTCATGGATCGCCTCGCGCTCAACACCGACTACCTCCGGATCTTCGCGCGCTCGATCGGCCTCGCCGCGACGACGACGGCTCTGACCCTCCTCATCGGCTTCCCGACCGCGCTCTGGATGGCCTTTCAGCCGCCGAGCCGGCGCACGCTCCTCGTCTTCATCGTGACGGTGCCGTTCTGGACCAACCTGCTGGTGCGCAACTACGCCTGGATTCTGCTGCTGCGGGACGGCGGCGTCATCGACTGGACGCTGCTGAAGCTCGGCCTCACGAGCCGACCGATCGGCATCATGTACACGCCGCTCGCGACCGCGATCGGCCTCGTCTACTCCTTCCTCCCTTACATGATCCTGCCGATCTATGTGAGCCTCGAGAAGATCGACCGCCGCCTCATCGAGGCGGCCTACGACCTCGGCGCCGATCGCCGCCGCGCGCTCTTCCGCGTCATCCTGCCGCTCGCCATGCCGGGCCTCGTCGGCGGCGCCATTCTCGTCTTCGTGCCGGGGCTCGGCGCCTTCATCACACCCGAGCTCCTCGGCGGCGCCAAGTCGATGATGGTCGGCAGCCTCATCCAGCAGCAATTCGGCCAGGCGCGGAACTGGCCCTTCGGCGCGGCCCTCGCCTTCGTGCTGCTGGCGCTCGTGCTGCTCGCCCTCATGGCGCACGCGCTGCGCTATCGCCGCGGGGCGAAGCCGGCATGAAGGGCGCGGGCGACCTCTGGCGCTTCCGCGGCGCCCGGGCCGTGGCATATGCCGTGCTGCTCTACCTCTACATCCCCATCATCGTGCTCGTCATCCTGAGCTTCAGCGCCGGCGATTCCTCGCTCGCCCGCTGGGAGGGGTTCAGCACGCGCTGGTACGGCGTCATCGTCGAGGACGGCGACATGATGCGCTCGGTCCGCAACTCGCTGCTGGTGGCATTGGTGGCGATGACGGTGGGCACCGCCATCGCCACCATGGCGGCGCTCGCCACGGCGCGGACGCGCTTTCGCGGGCAGAGCGCGGTCGAGGCGCTCATCGGCCTGCCCCTCATCGTCCCCGACATCGTCGCGGCGATCGCGATCCTGCTCTTCTTCGTCATGGTCGGAATCGAGCTCGGCGTCACGAGCCTCATGCTGGCGCACAGCGTCTTCACCATCCCTCTTGCCTATCTGCCGATCCGCGCCCGACTCGAAGGGCTCGATCCCGCCCTCGCCGAAGCGGCGGCCGACCTCTACGCCAATCCCTGGGCGAGCTTCCGCCGCGTGGTGCTGCCGCTCATCTGGCCGGGCATCGCCTCGGGCGCGATGCTGGCCTTCATCGGCTCGCTCGGCGACGTC
Source organism: Alphaproteobacteria bacterium (assembly GCA_021325525.1). Classification (GTDB taxonomy): domain Bacteria; phylum Pseudomonadota; class Alphaproteobacteria; order ATCC43930; family CGMCC-115725; genus URHD0088. The sequence continues at coordinate 5,632 of JAJPHB010000138.1, read as the reverse complement.
GTCATCAGCTACTTCGTCTCAGGCCCGGGCGCGACGACCCTCCCCGTCTATGTCTTCAGCATGGTCCGCGTCGGCGTGACGCCGGCGGTCAATGCGATCTCGACCCTGCTGATCGCGGCTTCCGTCACTCCCCTCGTCCTCTCTTACCTGCTCGGCCGCCGCTTCCGGTAAGCCGAAACCACGCGAAGGAGGTCCTGCATGAGACGCATCATTCTCGCCCTCGCCGCCTCGGCCTTGCCGTCGCTGGCGCTGGCGCCGCCGGCCGCGGCGCAATCGAAGGAGCTGCATCTCTTCAACTGGTCCAACTACATGCCGCCCGACCTCTTGAAGCGCTTCGAGGCGGAGACCGGGATCAAGGTTACCCTCGACACCTACGACACGAATGAATCGATGCTGGCGAAGCTGCAGGCGGGCGGCGGCGGCTACGACGTCGTCGTGCCGACGGGGCCGACGGTGCAGCAGATGATCCGCGACGGGCTGCTGCTCAAAGTCGACGCCGCCCACATGCCGAACTTCAAGAATGTCCGCAAGCCCTTCGACAATCCGGATTTCGACCCCGGCCGCGCCTACACGGTGCCCTATATGTGGGGCACAACCGGCATCGCCTATGATTCGGCCAAGGTCCCGGGCGGCAAGATCGAGGACAGCTGGAAGGAGCTGTTCGAGCCGCGCAAGGAATTCTACGGCAACATCGCGATGCTGAAGGATATGGGCGAGGTCTTCACCGCCGCCGCTTATTACCTCGGATTCGACCAATGCACCTCGAAGCCCGAGGAGGGACAGAAGATCCTGGAGCTGCTGGAGAAGCAGAAGCCGGCGGTCAAGGTCTACAATGCCGAGGGCTCGGCCGACCGCATGGGAAACGGCGAAGTCGCGATGCATCTCATGTGGAACGGCGCCTTCCACCGCGCCCACAAGAAGCTGAAGACGGCCGTCTACATCTATCCGCGCGAAGGCGTTAATCTCTGGGGCGACAATCTCGCCGTGCCGAAGGGGGCGAAGAATGTCGAGAACGCGAAGCTCTTCCTCAACTGGATGATGGACCCGAAGAACGCCGCCGAGGCCTCGAACTTCACCGCCTACAACAATGCGATCGCCGGGTCCGATGCCTATCTCGACCCGTCCTTGCGTGAGGATCCGGCGGTCAACACGCCCGACGACATGGTCTCCCGGTTCCGGCCGCTGCGCGATTGCGGCAAGGCGGCGCTCGATCTGCGCCAGAAGGTGTGGACGCGGCTCTTGCGCTGAGAGGCCGGCCGCCCGCCGCGCCATGCGGCGGGCGGCGGCCCTCCGCCCCGCAACTCCTTCCGACAGGTCGAGCGATGCGCAACCCCATCCGATCGATCCGCTTCGATGCCTCGGCGCAACCCGATGCCGGCGCGCGGACGACGACCGCCGAGTGGTATGCCGATCCGAAGCAGCGCTTCAAATCAGGCTTCTGGGCGGCGCAGACCGGCCGCGCCGAGATCGCCTACGAGGTCGACGAGCTCTGCGTTCTCATCGAGGGGCTCGTCCGCCTCACCGACGAGACGGGCCATGTCGAGACCTACCGCGCGGGCGACACCTTCCTCATCCCGAACGGCTTCAAAGGCGTCTGGGAGACGGTCGAGCCCGTCCGCAAATTCTATGCCGTATATGTGCCGTCCAAGGCATGAGCCGATTGAGGTCGATGTGCCGCTCGATTTCTGCACCGCGCGGGGGAAACGAGTGACGCGCTCGTGCCCGTCATGGCGAGGGAAGCGACGCCATCCAGACTCTCCGGCGCAATCCTGGACCGCCGCGTCGCTCCGCTCCTCGGGATGACGACCGCGATGTCCAATCACGTCGACAGCTATTACGCGCGCACACTCGCCGAGCCCGCGGACTACCCGCGGCTCGAGGGCGAGATCGAGACCGAGACCCTGGTCATCGGCGGCGGCCTTGCCGGCTGCGCGCTGGCGCTCGACCTCGCCGAGCGCGGACGCAAGGTCGTACTCCTCGAGGCGCATGAGATCGGCTGGGGCGCCTCGGGGCGCAATGGCGGCTTCGTCTCGATCGGCGTGCCGAACGGCATCCCGGCGCTGGTGAAGCGGGTCGGCCTCGCGACGGCGCAGGAGATCTATCGGGCGGCGCGCATGGGCCATGCGCTGCTGCGCCAGCGCATCGCGCGCTACGCCATCGCGTGCGGCCCGATCCAGGAGGGCGCGCTCCGCTGCAACATGGCGAGGGAGCGCGAGAGCCTCGAAGCTTTCTGTGCGATGATGGCCCGCGATTTCGACACGCAGTACGAATACTGGCCGAAGGCACGGCTGCGCGAGGCGCTGGCGACGACGCAATATGGCGACGCGTTTCTGAACCCCCACACCTTCACTCTCCATCCGCTCAACCTCGTGCGCGGCATCGCGCGCGCGGCCGCGGCAAATGGCGCGCGCATCCTCACCCGATCGCCGGCCCTCGCGCTGACGACGCGCGGCGCGCGCAAGGAGGCGCGCGGCGAAGCCGGACGCGTCCGCGCCGACCACCTCGTCATCGCCTGCGGCGGCTATATCGACGGCCTCCACGGCGCCGTCTCGGCGGCGACGGTCCCGATCGCCACCTTCGTCATGGCCACGGAGCCGCTGGGCGAGCGGCTGAAGCAGGCGATCCGCGTCCCCTACGCCATCTCCGACATCAAAGTCGCGACGAACTATTACCGCCCGCTCGCCGATACGCGCCTCCTCTGGGGCGGCCGCGTCCTCGCCTGGGAGCCAGGCGCAGCGCATCTCGCTTGCGTCCTCAGGCGCGACATGGCCGCGTTCTATCCCGGTCTCGCGACAGCGCGGGTCGAGACCGCCTGGGGCGGCCTCATGCCCCTCACCCGGCACAAGCTGCCCGTCTTCGGCGAGATCGAGCCGGGCGTCTGGTACGCGACGGGTTTCGGCGGGCTCGGCCTCGCCCTGACGACGACGGCGGGGCGGCTCATCGCGGCCGGAATTGTCGAGGGCGATGAAAGCTGGCGGCTCTTCGCGCGCCTCGGACTGCCCTATGCCGGCGGCAAGCTCGGGCGGATTCCGGCGCAGCTCATCTACTGGCGGCATCAGGCGGCGGCATCCCTCTCGCGCCTGCGCGTTGCGTGATCCCATGGAAATGCGCCATCCGACACCGCAGGGCTTGTGGACCGAAACCGGGATCGCCGCGCCGGACGTGCCGACGCTCGCCGCCGATTGCGCGGCCGAGACCGCCATCATCGGCGGCGGCTTCTGCGGGCTTTCCGCGGCGCTTCACCTCGCCGAGGCCGGGCGCGAAGCGATCCTGCTCGAAGCCGAGACCGTGGGCTGGGGCGCTTCGGGGCGCAATGGCGGGCAGGTCATCGCCGGGCTGAAGCTCGATCCGCACGAGATGACCGCCAAATTCGGCCGCGAGCGCGGGCTTGCGCTCCACCGCTTCGGCGCCGCCACCACCGATCTCGTCTTCTCGCTCATCGAGCGCTTTCAGATCCGCTGCGAAGCCCATCGCGAGGGCTGGATCCAGGCGGCGCATTCGCCGCGTATCATGGCCGAGATCGCGGCGCGCGCCGCCGATCTCGCGGCGCAGGGCGAACAGGTCGAGCTTCTCGACCGCGAGCGGATGGCGGCGCTTCTCGGCACCGATTTCTACCGCGGCGGCATGCTCGACCGGCGGTCCGGCATGGTGCAGCCCTACAGCTACGCCCGCGGCCTCGCCGCCGCGGCGCTCGCAGCCGGCGCCCGGATTTTCGCCGGCACGTGCGTCACGCACCTCGAGCGCGAGGGTACGCGATGGCGGCTGCGGACGCCGCAGGGCAGCGTCACCGCCGACCAGGTCCTCATCGCGACCAACGGTTACACGGGCGACCTGCACCCCGCCTTGAGGCCGGCGATGATCGTGGTGCAAAGCTACCAGGTCGCAACCGAGCCGCTGCCGCCCGCGCTCGACCGCACGGTCCTGCCGAGCCGCCTCCCCGTCTCCGATCTCATGCAGCTCGGCGTCTATTTCCGGCGCGACGATGCCGGGCGCTTCATCATCGGCGGGCGCGGCAGCTTGACCGAGCGCGAGCGGCTCGACCTCTTCGAGGACGCCGCCGAGAACGCCTACCGTCTCTACCCGGCGCTGCGCGAGATCGGCTTCTCGCTGCGCTGGGGCGGCAAGCTCGCCTTGACGCGCGACCACCTGCCGCGCCTCGTGACGCTGGAGCCCGGGCTTCACGCCGCCTATGGCTGCAACGGCCGCGGCGTCGCGCTGGCGACGATGCTGGGGAAGCTCGCCGCCGAGCGGCTGCGCGGCATGGCGCATCCGGATCTGCCGATCGCCACCCTGCCGCCGGCGCGCTATCCGCTTCACGCCCTGCGCCTGCCGGCGATGATGGCGATCGCGAAGTTCCGCCGCTTGCGCCGGCGCTTCCTGCGCGGGTGAGGTCAGTCGTTGCGCTTGCGCCAATCCTCGAAATAGGCGGCGACGGCGTCGCAGGAGGAGATGTCGGCGTAGCGGCGGTCGATGTCGCGCAGATTGTCGCGATGCGCCTCCTCCTCGTAATCGCCGACGCAATCCTCCGGCACGATCGTGCGGAAGCCGAATTGGAAGCTGTCGATGACCGAGGCGCGGATGCAGCCGCTCGTCACGCAGCCGGTGACGATGACGGTATCGACGCCCTCCTTGATGAAATAGGGGACGACCGGCGTCTGGAAGAAGATCGACGGACCGGTCTTGCAGACGACGACGTCGTAGCCGGGATCGTGGATGCGCGGCTCCAGCGCGCTTCCCGGATGGCCATGGCGGAACTGCTCGCGGACGACGGCGACCTTCCAATGCGGCATGTCGCGCTCGCTCCAATAGGCGGTAAAGCAGCTCGCGACCGGCAGGTTGCAGCGCCGCGCTACGGCGAGGAGGCGCGCCGTGTTCTGCACGCCGCGCTCGACCAGCGGCGCGCCGCCCAAGGGAAAGGCGGGATCGGTGAAAGCGCGCTGATAATCGACGACGACGATGCCGGGCTTGCGCCCCGTGCCGACGGCGATGCTGCCGTAGCTGCGCTTTTTGAAGGTGTCCGTCATATCGCCCTCCCCGGCCGGCCCGCGGTCGATCGCCCGCGCGCTTCGATGATGCCCGAGGGCCGCGCGGTCCGGCAATGGCGGGGCGCAATGCGGACGCGCGCGGCTGGACTAAATGAATCATCGCGGCTGGCCCAATCCCGCCGCGCGCAGACGCCCTACCCTCGCCGGCTGCTCTGGCGCTTTTCTGAGGAGACCTCGCGGTGATTGCGAACCCGATCTCATGGCCCGACCGCAACCGGTGCGTGGTGGCGCTCACCTGGGATGTCGATGTCGATAGCGGCCTCAACTACATGCATCCCGACACCGCGGACAATCTGGTCGCGACACAGTCCTTCCTGCGCTATGGGCCCGCCATCGCGATACGGCGGTTGATGACGCTCCTGCGCCAGCTCGAGCTTCGGCAGACCTTCTTCGTTCCGGGCTGGGTCATCGAGCGCTATCCCGCGACCGTGGACGCGATCCTCGAGAACGGGCACGAGGTCGACCTCCTCATCGAGGCCGGCTTCGATTACGATTCGTCGCTGATGGGCGACGACATCCCCTACATGCTGAAAGGCGCGAAAGGCGGGCTTCTCGAATTCGCCACGGATTGGACGAATGACGATTGG
>JAJPHB010000065.1 GCA_021325525.1 Alphaproteobacteria bacterium | reverse complement strand
GGAGGGCATGGCGATTTGCGGGCGCGCACCGCCGGCATCGACAGCTGCGCCTGCTGCCAGGGCGTCGCCACCTTGGGCCGCATCGCCGACGGCGTCGCCGAAGTGCGCCGGGCGGCGCGCGACGAGCTGCGGCGGGGCGCTCACCAGATCAAGATCATGGCCTCGGGCGGAGTCGCCTCGCCCAACGATCCGATCTGGACGCTGCAATATTCCGAAGAGGAGATTCGCGCCATCGTCGAGGAGGCGGCCGCCTGGCAGACCTATGTCATGGCGCATGCCTACACGCCGGCCGCGATCCGCCGCGCCGTCAGCTTCGGGGTGCGTTCGATCGAGCACGGCAATCTCATCGATGCGGAGACGGCGCGGCATGTCGCGGCCAATGACGCCTTCGTCGTGCCCACCCTCGCGACCTACGAGGCCCTCGAACGGTTCGGCCGCGATCTCGGCATCCCCGAGGTCAGCATCGCCAAGCTGAAGGAGGTGCGCATGGCCGGCCTCGCCTCCCTCGATCACCTGCGCGCCGCCGGGGTAAAAATGGGTTTCGGCACCGATCTTCTCGGCGCCATGCAAATCCATCAGAGCCGGGAATTTTCGATCCGCCGCGAAGTCATGAGCCCGATCGAGGTGATCCGGGCCGCGACAATCGGCAATGCAGAGCTGTTACAAATGGAAGGAAAGCTCGGAACAGTTGCTCCCGGCGCCTTCGCGGATCTGCTCATCGTCGATGGCGACCCGCTCCGCGACTTGGGGCGTCTGCAAGAGCAGGGGGCGCATCTGAAACTGATCATGAAGGCCGGGAGGATCTTCAAGAACGAATTGTCGTGATTACCGGGGCTTAACTCGGGTTCGGCGATCTTCGCGAAGAGAATCACTTCGCGAAGACGCCTCGAGATGAGCCAATCCGCACAGACGATCGTCGACTGGGCACGTCCCGCCGAAACGAGCGCGCTCGATCCGCTGAAGCTCCGGGCCATGAGGGAGGCGGGCGGCATGTCCTATGTCGAGCTGGTCGCGGACTACGCGCGCCTCGCCTTCGGCCCGGGACGCCTCGCCTTCGAGGAATATGTCTCGTTGCGCCTCTTCGACCGGGCGCGATATGAGGGCGCCGACAAGCACGCCTTCGTCGGCAAGCATGTCTCACAGAAGATCTGGCGGTCGGCCAATTTCCGCATCGACCGCTGGGGCATTCTGGAAAGCAAGATCGCCTCCGCCGCCATTCTCTCGGCGAACGGCTTGCCTGTCATTCCGCTCGCCGCGCTCTTCCGCGCCGATGTCGGGCTGCCCTCGCCGACGCTGCTGCGCAGCGCCGAGGAGCTGAGCGCGTTTCTGCGCCGGAGCGATCGCTACCCGCTCTTCGGCAAGCCGACGGACGGGATACAGAGCCTGGGCTCGGTCAGCCTGGAGCGGTACGACGGCGCGACGGATCGCCTCGTGACGCTGGACGGCCGCGACGTCGCGCTCGCCGATTTCGTCGCCGAAGTGACGCGGCTCTATCCGACGGGCTATCTCTTCCAGCCGCGCCTCGAGCCGCACGCGCTGGTGCGGCAGATCTGCGGCAACCGGCTCGCGACCGTGCGGGTCCTCACCATTCTCGAAGAGGCGGGGCCGCGCATCCTGCGGGCCAGCTGGAAGCTGCCGGCGGGCCGCCACGCCGCCGACAATTTCTGGCGCTCCGGCAATCTCCTGGCGCAGCTCGATGCGCGCGACGGCCGGGTGCTTCGCGTCCTGCGCGGCACCGGCCTCGATCTGAGGGAGGTGAGCCAGCACCCGGATTCGGCCTATCCTTTCGCCGGGCTCGCAGTCCCGAATTGGCCCGTCGTGCTCCGCTTGGCGCTCGAAGGCGCGAAGGTCCTGCCGCGCCTCGGCCTCATCGGCTGGGACATCGCCCCCACCGATGCCGGCGCCGTCATCGTCGAGATGAACGCGACGCCGGATTTCGTGCTGGCGCAACTCGCCGATGGCCGCGGCATTCTCGATGCCGAGTTCTGCAGCTTCCTCGCCGAGCGCAGGCGGCTCGGCAAGGAATGGCTGCGCAACGGCTCGCCGCTCGTCTGACCGACCCTTCGCTCACCCGGCTCGTTCACCGGCCCTGCCGCCGAAGACCGAGGCGTTCGGCCGGACAAGGCCGATGATGATCGTTCTCGGGCGGCCCGAGCGGACGCGCGCCGCGCCGAGGCTATTCGACGCGCATCTCGACGCGGGCGAAGCCGCGGCTCTTCATGCCCAGCCTTTCGGCGGCCGCTTCGGAAACATCGACGAGCCGCCCGTAGCCGGGGCCGCGATCATTGACGCGGACGACGACCGTCCGGCCATTTGCCAAATTGGTGATGCGCAGCCTCGTCTGGAAGGGCAGGGACGGGTGGGCCGCGGTCATCTCGCTGCGGTCGAAGCGCTCGCCGCTGGCCGTGCGGCGCCCCTGGAACGCCTTGCCGTACCAGGAGGCGACGCCGCTGACGCAGGTCGCCTTGGCGGCGGAGCAGGCATGCTTCGTCTGGCTCGCCGAGGCCGGTCCGGCCGCAAGCGAGGACAGAAGAAGCGCCAACACGATCCAAGGATTTCGACGCATCGTCGCGATTCGCCGGGAACTGCTCCGTTCCTGGCGAATGTAAGCGAGCGTCTATGGAGGAGGCGTTAATCCCGGTGATTTTACGGATTTCAATATTACTTAAAGTTGCTGACTTCCGGCCAAGTCGCGGCTCTGCACGGATCAGAAGGTCCCGGGATACATCCCGCCATCGACGAGCCAGTTCTGGCCCGTGATGTAGCTCGCCTGCCGGCTGCAGAGAAAGGCGCAGGCGGCGCCGAAATCCTCGATCGTGCCGAAGCGGCCGGCGGGTATTTCCGCCATGCGCTCGGCGCGCGCCTCCTCGATGCTGATGCCCTTCGCCTTGGCGACGGCGGCGAAATTGGCGCGCAGCCGGTCGGTCTCGATCGCGCCGGGGAGCAGGTTGTTGATGGTGACGTTGTGGCGCACCGTCTTGCGAGCGATGCCGGCGATGAACCCGGTCAAGCCCGAACGCGCCCCGTTCGAGAGGCCGAGAATGTCGATGGGTGCCTTGACCGCGCTCGAAGTGATGTTGACGATGCGGCCGAAGCGCCGCCGGATCATGCCGTCGACCGTCGCCTTGATGAGCTCGATCGGCGTCAGCATGTTGGCGTCGAGCGCCTTCAGCCACACCTCGCGGTCCCATTCGCGGAAATCGCCGGGCGGCGGCCCGCCCGCATTATTGACGAGAATGTCCGGCTCGGGGCAGGCGGCGAGCGCCGCCTTGCGCCCTTCCGGCGTCGTGATGTCGCAGCTCACCGCCGTGACCGAAACGCCCGTCTCCTTGCGGATCTCCGCCGCCGTCGCTTCGAGCGCTTCCTTGCCGCGCGCGGTGATGGTGAGCCTCACGCCCTCGCGCGCGAGGTTGAGGGCGCAGCCCTTGCCGAGGCCTTTGCTGGCGGCGCAGACCAGCGCCGATTTGCCGGCGATGCCGAAATCCATTCGCGCTCACCCCTTGCTGACGTGCCCGGGCTGACATGCCCGGGCCGGCAGAATGCAGCCGCGCGGCGCCGCCGTCCAGGGGAAGCGGAGGGGGAAGCCGGGGGCTCAGCTCGCGGGTTCGCGGAACGGGCCGTGGCAGCCGCCGCAGCCATTCTTGGCGACGCTCGTCCACTGCGCCTGGATCGCCGTCTTGTCGCCGCCCTTGAGCGCGGCTTCGAGCTTCTGCACCTCGGCGACATAGTTCTTTTGCGCCGCGAGGAACTTGTCCCACTCCGCCCAGATCGCCGGCTTCGCCCGCGTCTTGCCCGGCATCTCCGCGCTGCTGGTCCCCTTGGGAAAGCGGTTGGGCAGGGCCTGACCGATCGTGACGAGCTCGCCGGCGGCTTTGACGGCGTCGGCTTGATCGACGCTGCCGTCGAGGAACTTCTTGATATTGTTGAGATCGGTGCCTTGCTGCTTCATGGCGGCCTGGCGATCCTTGACGACCGCCTCGCCTTCGCCGTTTTGCGCGACGACCGCCGCGCTCCAGCCCAGCGCCGCGACGACGGCCCCGATCACAGCAACGCGCCCCATCATCCGCTTCATCCTGGCTTTCCCCTGCAAGTTCCGAGCTTCGTCTGTGGCACGGGTCCCGGTCATTCTCCAGTTGTCCGACCAAAGCCACTATGTCGCAGGCAAGCGCTGGGCGCACCGCCTGCAACGTCCACGTCACAAGGATTTTATCGGCCGTGAAATGAGGGCCGGGTCAGGTGACGGGGCCCAGGACGTGCTTGCGGCAGCCTGGCCGCTCTCCGATGCGCTCGTAGTATTTCGCGAGGCGCGGCGTCTGCGGCCGCTCGATCGGGTAAGAGAACCAGCGGTGGACATACATGCCGAGGCAGATGTCGGCGAGAGTGAAGTCCGCGCCGGCGACGTAGCCGGTCTCGCCGAGGCAGCTTTCGAGGATGCTCCAGACGCCGATCGCGCGCTGCCGCGCGTCTTCGAGCGCTGCCGGGTCGCGCTGCTCAGGCGGCGTGCGGTAATGGCCGAAGAGGAGCACCGCCATCGGCGCGTTGACCGAGGCGAGCTGCCAATCCATCCAGCGCTCGACGATGCTGCGCTGAACCGGGTCCTTCGGGTAGAGGCGGTCGGCGCCGCGCGTCGTCGCGAGATAGCGCAGGATGGTGTTCGATTCCCAGAGAATCGTCTTGCCGTCCTCGACCGTGGGCACGAGGCCGTTCGGATTCATCGCGAGATAGGCCGGCTCCTTCGTCTTCCCGAAAGCGCCGCCGGCATCGATGCGCTCGAAGGCGATGCCGATTTCCTCGCAGGCCCACAACACCTTCTGCACATTCGACGAATTGGCTCGCCCCCAAATCTTCAGCATGGCGTTCCCTCCGCTGATCGGTGGGCGGATTGAAGAGCATAACGCGGGCGAGGGCAACAGCGGCGCCTCGCCCTCGGCCATCGGCTTGCCTGCGGCGTTCATGAGGCAGAAACCGTCGCGAGCCGCGAGGATCGCCCATGCCGCAGCCGCATTGCCGCAAGCCGCGCCTCGGCGCTGTCGTCCTCTTCACCCTGCTTGCCGCCTGCACCACGGTGCCGATCACCGGGCGCAGCCAGCTCAACCTCCTCGATCCTTCGACCGAGGCGCAGCTCGGCGATCAGGCCTTTGCCGAGGTCGAGCAGAAGAGCCCGATTTCACATGATCCCGCCGCCAATGCGATGGTGGAGCGCGTCGGCCGCCGCCTCGCCGCGGCGAGCGGGCTCAAGGAGAACTGGCAGTTCATCGTCATCGCCGAGCCGAAGGTGAACGCCTTCGCCCTGCCCGGCGGCAAGGTCGCCGTTTATGCCGGCATGCTGCCCGTGGCGCAGAACGATGCCGGGCTCGCGACCGTGCTCGCCCACGAGATCGGCCATGTGATGGCCCATCACAGCGCCGAGCGCATCAGCCGCTCCGAGCTGGTCGAAGCCGGCACCAACCTCGCCAGCGGCGTGCTCGGCGGCGGCAATCCGCAGAGCCAGCAGCTTCTGGGCGCACTGCTTGGGGCCGGCGCGACCTTCGGCCTCGAGCTGCCCTTCTCGCGTCAGCAGGAATACGAGGCCGACCATATCGGCCTCGATCTGATGGCGCGCGCCGGCTACGATCCGCGGGACGCCATCGCCTTCTGGCGGCGGATGATGGCGCAGGCGCAATCGGGAGCCGTGCCGGAGCTTCTCTCGGATCACCCGAGCGATCAAAACCGCATCGCCGAGCTCGAACGCCTCTTGCCCGAGGCGATGCAGAACTACCGCCCGGCGTGAGGCGCGGGGGTCATGCGGCGCCCGCCGAGTGCGGACGCCGCTTGCGCGTCAGCCGAATTTGTGGACGCCGCTGCTGACCTTCCCCTGCTTGTCGATCTGGATCGTATGCTTTGCCGTGTCGAGACGGCTGACGAGATAGAGCGTGTCGTCGCCGCAATGGATGTAGCCCTTCGCCGGGATGTTGCCGACGCCCTGAGCCTTCTCGGTCCCGTGCAGCTTCTTGAGACCGAGCGCGGTCAGGAACACGTCCTTCTCATGCCCCTTGATATTGACCTTGGAATCGTAGGTGACCTGGACTTCGATGGCGGTCGATTTCTCGCCCTGCTTTACCGCCTTCGCGGGCGTTCCGTCCTTGTTCATCTTGATCGACATGCGTGGCATCAAATCGTCTCCTCGTGACTGGACCCGTTCCAGCGGGTCACGAGAGCCGATTTTAGGAAGATCCACGCAACCTGTCGTTGACGAAGATCACAGCAGGCCCAGCTCGAGCCGCGCCTCCTCGCTCATCCGCTCCTGCGTCCAGGGCGGCGTCCAGACCAGCTTGACGGCGACATCGCTGACGCCCGGCACGGCGCGCAGCACGCGCTCGACCTCGCCCGGCAGGCTGCCGGCGACCGGGCAGGCGGGCGTCGTCAGGGTCATTTCGACATAGACCCGGCCATCCGCCGTCACGACCAGATCGTAGATGAGGCCGAGATCGACGAGGTTCGCGGGGATCTCCGGGTCGCGCACCGTCTTCAGCGCGGCGATGACGCGCTCCTGCAGCGCCGCGTCGCCGGCCGCCGATTCGGGCCGCGCGGCCTCGCCCTCCGCCGGGCGCCGCGGCAGGAAGTCGAAGAAATCCTTGCCGTCGTCGAAGCGCCCGCCGCCGCGTTTCTCGCCGCTCATTCCGTCTTCACCGTCGCGCCCAGTGCGCCGCTCTTCAGCGCGGCTTCGAGGGCATGCCAGGGCAGGGTCGCGCATTTGACGCGGACCGGGAAGGCCTTGACGCCGGTCAGCGGCTCGAGCCGGTCGAGATCGTCTTCGAGGCTCTCGGGGGCGGCGGGGGCCTCGCCGCCCGTCACCTTGGCATGGAAGCTGCGGAAGAGCGTCTCGGCCTCGGCGATGCTCTTGCCTTTGAGGATCTCGGTCATCAGCGAGGCCGAGGCGGTGGAGATGGCGCAGCCGCGGCCCTCGAAGCTCACATCGGCGATGCGGTCGCCCTCGAGCGCGAGATAGATGGTCACGCGGTCGCCGCAGAGCGGGTTGTGGCCATGCGCGAAATGCGAGGGCTGCGCGATCGCCCGCGCATTGCGCGGATGCCGCGAATGGTCGAGGATGATGTCCTGGTAGAGCTCGCGCAGATCCATCATCGGACGAACATCTCCTGCGCCGCCCTGATCGCCGCCGCGAGCGCGTCGATGTCGCGCTCGTCGTTGTAAAGGCCGAGCGAGGCGCGGGTCGTGGCGGCGAGGCCGAGCTTCTCCATCAGAGGTTGGGCGCAATGGTGGCCGGCCCGCACCGCCACCTTGTGCTGATCGAGCACCGTCGCGAGGTCGTGCGGATGGATGCCCTCGACCTCGAAGGAGAGGACGCCGAGCCGCCGCTGGCCGGCGCCGACGACGCGGACGCCCGGCAGCGCCGCGAGCGCGTCGATGCCATAGCCGGTGAGCGCCGCCTCATGCTCCTCGATGCGGTCGAGGCCAAGGCCCTGCAGATAGTCGATGGCGAGGCCGAGGCCGATGGCGCCGGAGATGTCGGGCGTTCCCGCCTCGAATTTGTGCGGCAGCTCGTTATAAACAGTCTTCTCGAAGGTGACGGTGAGAATCATGTCGCCGCCGCCCTGCCAGGGCGGCATCGCCTCCAGCAGCTCACGGCGGCCGTAGAGGGCGCCGATGCCGGAAGGGCCATAGGTCTTGTGGCCGGAGAAGGCGTAGAAATCGCAGCCCAGCGCCTGGACGTCGATCGGCATGCGCGGCGCCGCCTGGGCGCCGTCGACGAGGACTTTCGCGCCCTTCTCGTGGGCGAGGCGCACGATCGAGGCGACGGGCGGCATGGCGCCGGTCGCGTTCGCGACATGGGTCACCGCGACGAGCTTGGTGCGCGGCGACAGGAGGCGCTCGAAGACCGCCATGTCGAGGCCGCCCGTCGCGTCGATGGGCGCGACGACCAGCTTGGCGCCGACGCGGTCGCGCAGCATCTGCCAGGGCACGATGTTGGAGTGGTGCTCGAGCTCGGTGACGATGATCTCGTCGTCTTTGCCGAGGAAGGCTGGGCCCCAGCTATTGGCGACGAGGTTGATCGCTTCGGTCGTGCCGCGGGTGAAGACGATCTCGCGCTGGTCGGCGGCGTTGATGAAGCGCCGCACCTTCTCGCGCGCCTCCTCGTAGAGCTCGGTCGAGCGCGCCGAGAGGCGGTAGACGCCGCGATGCACATTGGCGTAGTCGCGGCGGTAGAACTCGGCGACCCCGTCGATGACCGCGCGCGGCTTCTGCGCGCTTGCCGCGGTGTCGAGGAAGACGAGGCCGGGATTGTGCTCGAAGACGGGGAAGTCGCGGCGGAGGCGGCGCGGATCGAGCGTGGCGCCGGCGCCCTCGACGGAGCGGAGATTGGCGATGGACGACATGGCGGACCTTATTCCTCGCGAGCGGCGAGCCAGCGTTCGAGATGCCGGCGCAGATAGGAGCGGGCGGCGCCGTCGGCGACGAGGTCGATCGCTTCGCCGGCGAAGGCGTCGATCAGCATGCGCCGCGCTTCCGCCGCGGTGAGGCCGCGGGCGCGCAGGTAAAAGAGCGCGTTCTCGTCGAGATCGCCGATCGCGGCGCCGTGGCTGCATTTCACGTCATCGGCATAGATTTCGAGCTCGGGCTTGGTGTCGACCACCGCCTGCCGGCCGAGAAGGAGGTTCTTGTTGAGCTGGTGCGCATCGGTCTTCTGCGCCGCCTGGCGCACCACGATCTTGCCCTGGAAGACGCCATGCGCGCGATCCGCGACGACGCCCTTGAAGACCTCGCGCGTCGCGCTGCCGGGCGCCGCATGGTCGATCAAGGTCGCGATCGTCGCTTCCTGCGACCCGCGCAAAAGATAGGCGCCGTTCAGGAGGCACTCCGCACGCTCGCCCTCGATGGTGACGATGGTGTCCTGGCGCGAGAGCTGGCTGCCCAGGGCGAGGGTGAAGCCGTCATAGCGGGCGCCGGCGCCGAGGCGGATGCGGCGATGGCCGAGGTGAACGGCCTCCTTCCCTTCGTCCTGCAATACGATATGGCGGAGCGCGGCGCCATCGCCGATCGCGATCTCCAGCACGGCATTCGTCCAATAGGGGCCGCTTCCGGCGAAGGTCTCGACGATCGTGCAGCGCCGGCCGGGAGGGATGCAGAGCCGATTGCGCGTATGAAGCGAGACCGGGTTCGCGGCCGCTGCAAGATGCAGGATCTCGATCGGCCGGTCGAGCTCGGGCGGCGGCGAGGGCTGCTCGCCGGCGACGACATCGGTCATCGACAGATCGAAGCCGTCCTCGAAGAAGGCGGCGTTGAGCGCGAGGAAGGGGTTGCTCTCGCGCAGGAAGGGCGCGTCCAAGGCCGGGGCGAGTGCCGGCGCGGACTCGGCCAGCGGCCGCAGCGAGACGCCGAGCGGCAAGTCGCCCATATCCGAGAGCGCTGGCGCGAAGCGGCCGTTGACGAGAACGAAGCGATGGCTCGGAACGCCGAGCCGGTAGAGGGGCGGCAGCGTCGCGGCCGGGACGGTGCCGGCGGGCGCCGGCGGGAAGAGCCTTTGCTCCAGCGGCCGCAGATTGGTGAAGCGCCAATTCTCCGCGCGCCGCGTCGGCAGGCCGAGCTCGCCGAAGCGGGCGATCGCCGCGCGCCGCGCCGCCTCGCGGCTCTTCGCCCGCTGTTTCTGGAAGGCCTCGATATAGCCCGTCCTGATGTCGCTCATTCCGCTCACTCCGCCGCCGCGTCGTCGAGGAAGGCGTAGCCGCGGCATTCGAGCTCGGTCGCGAGGCTCTTGTCGCCGGAGCGGACGATGCGGCCGTGGCTCAGGACATGCACGACATCGGGGACGACGTAGTCGAGGAGGCGCTGGTAATGGGTGATGAGGATGGCGGCGCGCTCGGGCGAGCGCAGCTTGTTGACGCCGTTGGCGACGACTCGCAGCGCGTCGATGTCGAGCCCGCTATCCGTTTCGTCGAGAATGGCGAGCTTCGGCTCCAGCATCGCCATCTGGAAGATTTCGTTGCGCTTCTTCTCGCCGCCCGAGAAGCCGACATTGACCGGGCGCTGCAGCAGATCCTCGCCGATATCGAGCAGCTTCAGCTTGGCGCGCGCGGCTTTGAGGAATTGCCCGGCATCGAGCTCGGCCTCGCCGCGCTGGCGCCGCACCGCATTGAGGGCGGCGCGCAGAAAGTACATGTTGTTCACGCCCGGAATCTCGACCGGGTACTGGAAGGCGAGAAAGAGCCCCTCCCGCGCCCGCTCGTCGGGGGCGAGCGCGAGAAGATCGCGCCCCTCATAGGCGACGCTGCCTGCCGTGACCTCGTAGCCGGGCCGGCCGGCGAGGACGCCCGCCAGGGTCGATTTCCCGGAGCCGTTCGGCCCCATGATCGCATGCACCTCGCCCGCCTTCACGGTGAGATCGACCCCTTTCAGGATCTCGCGGCCATCGGCAAGGCGCGCATGGAGGTTGGTGATTTCGAGCATCGCTAGGTCCGATCCTGCAATCGCGCTCCATGAAACCCTCTCTCCCTTGCGGGAGAGGGCAGGGTGAGGGCGAATGGGTGCCGCGGCGCAATGCCCTCACCCCAACCCTCTCCCGCAAGCGGGAGAGGGAGGAATGGTGATGAGGGGAGAGCCATCCAGCCTCTCACCCGACGCTCCCTTCGAGGCTGACGGCCAGCAGCTTCTGTGCCTCGACCGCGAACTCCATCGGCAGTTCCTTCAGCACCTCCTTGCAGAAGCCGTTGACGATGAGGGAGAGCGCGTCCTCTTGGGAGAGGCCGCGCTGGCGGCAGTAGAAGAGCTGGTCCTCGCTGATCTTCGAGGTCGTCGCCTCGTGCTCGACGCGCGCCGAGGGGTTGCGGATCTCGAGATAGGGCACGGTATGGGCGCCGCAGCGGTCGCCGATGAGGAGCGAATCGCATTGCGTGTAGTTGCGCGCGCCCTGCGCCTTCGGCTGCACGCGGACGAGGCCGCGATAGGTGTTCTGGCCGCGCCCCGCCGAGATGCCCTTCGAGATGATGGTCGAGCGCGTGTTCTTGCCGATATGGATCATCTTGGTCCCGGTATCGGCCTGCTGCAGGTTGTTGGTGATGGCGACGGAATAGAACTCGCCCACCGAATCATCGCCTTCGAGGATGCAGCTCGGATATTTCCAGGTGATGGCTGAGCCCGTCTCGACCTGGGTCCAGGATATCTTGGCCTTGGCGCCGCGGCAGGCGCCGCGCTTCGTCACGAAATTGTAGATGCCGCCCTTGCCCTCGGCATCGCCCGGGTACCAGTTCTGCACCGTCGCATACTTGATCTCGGCGCCTTCCAGCGCAACGAGCTCGACGACCGCGGCATGAAGCTGGTTCTCGTCGCGTTGCGGCGCCGTGCAGCCTTCGAGATAGCTGACATAGGCGCCCTTGTCGGCGATGAGGAGCGTGCGCTCGAACTGCCCCGTCTTCGCGGCGTTGATGCGGAAATATGTCGAGAGCTCCATCGGGCAGCGCACGCCCGGCGGAATGTAGGCGAAGGAGCCGTCGCTGAAGACCGCGGAGTTGAGCGCGGCGAAGAAATTGTCGCCCTGCGGCACGACCGTACCGAGATATTTGCGCACCAGCTCCGGATGCTCCTGCACCGCCTCGCCGAAGGAGCAGAAGATGATGCCGAGCTCGGCCAGCTGCGCCTTGAAGGTGGTCGCGACCGAGACGCTGTCGAAGACGGCATCGACGGCGACGCCGGCCAGCGCCGCCCGCTCGCCGAGCGGAATGCCGAGCTTCTCGTAGGTTTTGAGCAGCTCGGGATCGACCTCGTCCAGCGATTTCGGCCCCTCCTTCTTCTTCGGCGCTGAGTAGTAGGTCGCCGCCTGGTAGTCGATCGGCGCGATGCGCAGCTTCGCCCATTCCGGCTGCGCCATCTTCTGCCAGGCGCGGAAGGATTGGAGGCGCCAGTCGAGCAGCCAGTCGGGCTCGCGCTTCTTCGCCGAGATGAAGCGGATCGTGCTTTCATCGAGGCCGGGGGGCGCCGTCTCGGCGTCGATCGCGGTGACGAAGCCGTATTTGTAGCCTTGGCCCAGCGGGCCGATCGTGTCGAGCGCTTCGACGGAGCTCATGATGCGATGGTTTCCATGAAGGGCGTGTGGCGGCGGAACGGCGCCGCGGGGCCGCTATCCGCCATCTCGGCGAGGCTGACCGAGGCGAGCGCCGCGCCGATCGCGAGGTTGATGCGCTGCCAATGCGGCCGCGTCGGGCAGAAGGCTTCGCGCTCGCAGCCCGCCGCCAAGGTATCGTGGTTCGAGCATTGCGTCATGCCGATCGCGCCGTCGATCGCCGCCACCACCTCGGCGACGGAAACGGCGGCGGGCGGCCGCGCCAGGCGATAGCCGCCGGCGGCGCCGCGCAGCGCCGTCACGATCCCGGCATGGGCGAGGCTCTTCAGCACCTTGGCGACCGTCGCCTGCGGCAGGCGCGTCTCCGTCGCCAGCACCCCGGCGGTGATCTGCCGCTCCGGATGGCAGGCGAGATGCGTCGCGACGATGACGCCGTAATCGGCCAGCTTGCTGAGGACGATCATGGCAGCGCTGCCCTGGGGAGGTGAATTCGTACCAAACTGGTACGCATTAGGTTGGCGACAATATCGAAGCCGTCAACCCTTTGCCAAGGCAATTTCTTCGGCGCGCTCTTGTTTCCGACCAACCCTGCGCAACCCTCTCCCCGCTTGCGCGGAGAGGGCAGGGTGAGGGGCCCGCCGCTCAGACCGAGCGCGTGATCCCGCCATCGACGCGAATGTTCTGCCCCGTGATGTACCCCGCCCCCTCGGAGGCGAGGAAAGCGATTGTCGCCGCGATCTCCGCGCTCGTCCCGTAACGCCGCATCGGCACGCTGCGGCGCCGCTCCTCGGTCTGGGGGAGGCTGTCGATCCAGCCCGGGAGGATATTGTTCATCCGCACATTGTCCGCCGCGTACTGGTCGGCGAAGATTTTGGCATAGGAGGCGAGCCCCGCGCGGAAGACGGCGGAGGTCGGGAACATCGGGCTCGGCTCGAACGCCCAGGCGGTCGAGATGTTGATGATCGCTCCGGATCTCTGCTTGACCATGATCGGTGCGATAAGCCGGGTCGGCCGGATCACGTTCATCAGATAAGTGTCGAGCCCGGTATGCCACTGCTCGTCGGTGATCTCGAGAATGGGCGCGCGCGGCCCGTGGCCGGCGCTGTTCACCAGCACGTCGATGCGTCCCCAGCGCACCATCGTCTCGTCGACGAGGCGCTTCAGATCGTCCTGCGACTGGTTCGACCCCGTCACCCCGACGCCGCCCAGCTCGCGGGCTAGCGCCTCGCCCTTGCCGGAGGAGGAGAGGACCGCGATCTTGAATCCGTCTGCCGCCAATCGGCGCGCCGCCGCCGCGCCCATGCCGCTGCCGCCTGCGGTGACCACCGCCACTTTCTCCGTCGCCATCCGCCCAGATCCTCATCCTGGTAAACGGCGAATACGTGCTCGCCGCGAAACCGCCTTGTATGACTTGGGGCGTCGGACCGGCAACAACGCCGTGGCCGGCGCCGTCAGCGGGAGCGCGCCGTCGCGAAGGTGGCGAGCTCGATGCCGCGCTCGGCGAGGCGGGGCGGCAGCTCCGGATCGAGCAGCGCCTGCATTTCGCCGAGGCCGTCGTAATCCTCGGGCCAGGGGTCGCCCGGGCGCCAGGCGCGCGCCACCGGATGGCAGTAGATCTCGCTCACCCCGTCGCCGATCCGCGCCACGGCGTCGCGGATTGGAGCGATCGTCATATGGCCGCTCTCGGCGAGGCCGAAGATGTCGTCATTGGCGGCAATCCCGGCTCGGGCGAGGCGGCGCCGCAACCTGCCGCTCTGCCAGTCGTTGGACCAGGCTTCGAGCGAGCGTGCCGGCGGCGGGCGGCGCGAGGCGGGGACGCGGACCGCGCGGATGGCGTATTCCGGCGCCCAGCGCAGGATGAGGCCGCGGATCACCGGGTGAATGTGGAAGTGGTGGTGGCCGTTGACGTGGTCGAGGGCGAGGCCGGTCCGGCGAAAGGCGTCGAGCTGCGCCCGCATTTCGGCGGCGAGCTGCCGCCGTGCCGCCGGCGAGAAGAAGATGCGCAGCCCCTGGCGCACGGGATCGGACGGGAAGCGCCCGTCGGGGGCGACGAGGGCGGGGATGCGCTCGGGCGGCAGGGTCGGGCGGCCGTCGACGAAGGTAAGGTGCAGCCCGACGCCGAGCCGCGGCATGGCGCGGGCGCGGGCGACGGCGTCGGCGGCGGCCGGCTCGCCGACCATGAGGCTGGCGCAGGTCAGGATCCCGTGCCGATGGGCGCGCTCGACGGCGTCGTTGACCGCCTCGTCGAGCCCGAAATCGTCGGCCGTGACGATGAGGCGCTTGGGCAAGCGCGCGCCTATGCCGGCCGACCCGGGCTCATCGCGCGCTCGCCCGCGCGAGCGGCCGGAACGGCAAGCTGCGTCCGCGAGCGATCAAGGCGCCGTTCTTGGCGATGGCGAAGACCTGCCCGCGCCAGACGACGCCGCGGCCGATATAGCTCGCCATCCAGACGGCGAGGCAGAGGGCATCGCGCAGCGGCACCAGCCATCCATGTGCCGGACCACCCTGCTGCAAGCGGCCATGGACGAGGCGCCGCAGAGCGAGTCGCAAGACGAGCAGCGCCAGCACCAGGAGCCCCGTCGCAGCGCTGGGCCGCAGCGCGCCGAGACCGGCCACGATCGGCAGCGCATGGGTCACGATGCCGCCGAAATGGCCGACGGGCTGCGTCGCGCGGATGGTTCGCGACCAGCGCAGCTCGCGCCGCATGAGCGAGCGGAGATCCTCGGCGACGACGGTCCCGGCGACGGCGCCGCCCAGCACGACGCGATAGCCGCTGGCGGCGATGAGCTGGCCCAGCATGTGATCGTCCGCGAGCTGATTTGCGAGCGCCTCGAACCCGCCGATCCGCTCGAGCGCGGCGCGGCGCAGCGCCGTCACCGGTCCGAAGCAGGATTCGACGGGCCCCAATCTGCGCGCGATCAGCGCCTGGGGGAAGTACCAATCATCGATGAGGAGGGCGCCGAGCGCATTGGCGATGCCCGCTTCGGGCAGGCCGCGATAGGGACAGGTGACGGCGCCGATCGCGCCATCGGCGAGCATCTCCGCGACGCGCCGCAGGAACTCCGCGCCTTCGATCTTGACGTCGCTGTCGGAGACGACGAGCAGGTCGTGCTTCGCCTGCGCCATCATGTTGATGAGGTTCGAGACCTTGCGGTTGCTGCCATGCGCGCGGTCGTCGGCGACGAGCCTGATGTCGAGATCCGGGAACTCGCGCATCAGCCGGCGGACGATGAGCGCCGCCTCGTCATCCGCGGCGGAGAGGCCGCAAACGAGCTGCATGCCGGGGTAGTCCTGGATGCAGAACGAGCGGAGGCACTCGTAAAGCCGCGGCTCGTCGCCGCAGAGCGGCTTCAGCACAGTGAGCGGCGGCGGGTCGGATGGCAGCCCGGGAGCGCTGGCGGAGCGGAATCGCCGCACGCACCAGATCGCGAGGGCGAGATAAGCCAAGCCGGCGATGCCGAGGATGGTGCAAGCGCCATCGATCGCCGCGGCGAGCGTACCAGCCATTCCCCCCTCCCCGATGATGCCGGCCGTCCGTTGCGCCTGGCTTTTGTTCTTCTTGGAACGAACGATCGTTCTCGTATTGCGAGGCGCTGCGACTGTCAATACCTTTGGGGTTAGAATGTGGCGGCCGACCTCGCTCACAAGGATCATCATCGGGGATGCTGAAGGGTGCCGTCTCGTACCATTGCGCGGTGAGCGGGGAGCGAGCGATGCGCACGGTCGATCACGAGAGAGTCGAGGAGCGGCGGCGCCAGATCCGGCGAGCTGCCCTCACCTGCTTTCGCCGCTCGGGCTTTCACCAGGCCAGCATGGCCGAGATCTGCGATGAAGCCGGCATGAGCCCCGGCAATCTCTACCGCTATTACGACAGCAAGGAAGCCATCATCGAGGCGATCTGCGAGGACGAACGCCGCGAGCTGACGCGACGCTTCGCGGCGGTCGGGAGCAGCGCCGATCTGCTCGACGCCATGCTCGAACTGGCCGGCGATGCGATGGCGGCCAGCACGCAGCCCGGAAAGCGCCGCCTCGCCATCGAGATCCTTGCCGAAGCGGTGCGCAATAGGCGCGTCGGCGAGATCGTCCGGCAGCACAACGCCGCGCTCCTCGCCGTCTGCGTCGAGACTATCGAGCGGGCGCAGGCGCTCGGCCAGGCCGATCCCGGGCTCGATCCCGCCATCGCCGCCTCGCTGCTGATGGGCGCCGCCGAGGGACTGGGGATCAGGCTCGCCTTGCAGCCGCATCTCGACCGCGAGGCGTGCATCGCGGCGTTCAAGACGCTGGTCCGCCGCTTCTTGCGGCCGCAGCGCTAGCGCCTCGCGGCGTCGAGCCGCGGTTTCGTCGAGCTCAGGTCGCGAGATCGGCGACGACGGCCATCATAAAGTATCCGATAATAACAGCGCCAATTATGGCGACCATTAGAGCGACACCATCCATGATCGTCACTCCAAGCGAGTCTTATATACTTCTAGACATCAAAGTTATGTTCCCATCCTTGTGAGCGCAACGGATCATTGCTCAATATTATCTAGAAAAACTCGATTTCTCGACGATCTCGCTTCTTTTGGCCGGATGCCAGCCGCTGCCGCTCACATGGATGCGGCAACCTCCGCCTCCCCCATGGACAAGCCTCGCGGCGCGGCGGAGGATGGCCGAAACAGCGGCAGGACGGCTCCGATGGATTTCGAATACTCGGAAAAATCGCGGCGCATTCAGGCGCAGCTCCAGGCATTCATCGCCGAGCACATCGCGCCCATTCACGCCGAATGGTACCGCCTCGTCGAGGAGGAGCATGTCTACCCGCCGCCCTTCATCGAGGAGCTGAAGGCGAAGGCGCGGGCCGCGGGGCTGTGGAACCTCTTCCTTCCGGGCCTCCGCCCCGACGAGCCCGGCACGCAGATGTCGAATCTCGACTATGCGCCCTGCGCCGAGATCATGGGGCGCTGGCGCTGGTCGCCCGAGATCTTCAACTGCAATGCTCCCGACACCGGCAATATGGAGCTGCTGCATCTCGCCGCCTCGCCGGCCCAGCGCGAGGAATGGCTGATGCCGCTCCTCGAAGGCAAGATCCGCTCCTCCTTCGCCATGACCGAGCCGGATGTCGCGAGCTCGGACGCCACCAACATCCGCACGCGGATCGAGCGCCAGGGCGGCGACTACGTCATCAATGGCCGCAAATGGTTCATCACCAACGCCGCCGACCCGCGCACGCGGCTCTTCATCGTCATGGGGCAGACCAATCCCGACGCGCCGGAGCCGCACCGGCGGCAGAGCATGATCCTGGTGCCGCGCGAAGCGAAGGGCGTCACCATCGTTCGCAATCCGCCGGTCATGCATCACACCGCGCCCGAGGGGCATTGCGAGATTCTCTTCGAGAATGTCCGCGTCCCGGCGGCGAACCTTCTCGGCGAGGAGGGGAGCGGCTTCGCCCTGGCGCAAGCGCGGCTCGGCCCGGGCCGCATTCATCACTGCATGCGCTCGATCGGCCAGTGCGAGCTCGCCCTCGAACTCATGACGAAGCGCGCCCTCGAACGCGAGACCTTCGGGCGCAAGCTGCACGAGCACGGCACGGTCGCCGAATGGATCGCGCTCTCGCGCATCGAGATCGAGCAGGCGCGGCTCCTCGTCCTTAAAGCCGCCTGGCTCATGGACAAGCACGGCAACAAGGCGGCGCGCCGCGAAGTCGGCCTCATCAAGGTGGCGGTGCCGCGCATGCAGGTGCAGATCGCCAACCGCGCCATGCAGGTCTTCGGCGCCAAGGGGCTGACGCAGGACACGCCGCTCGCCGATATCTGGACGCAGGGCCGCATCCTGCAATTCGCCGACGGCCCGGACGAGGTGCATCTGCGCACGATCGCCCGGCAGGAGGTGCGGGCGATGGAGCGGCGCAACAGCTGAGGGCGGCGAACGGCGACCAATGGGGCGGCAAGCGATGGAGCTGTTCATCGTCGCGCGTTTCCACGCCATAGAAGGGCAGGAGGCCGCCGTCGCCGCGGCCTTGCGCGCGGTCGTCCCCGCGACGCGCGCCGAGGTCGGCTGCCTCGCGATCGACGCCTACCGCTCGACCCGCGATCCGCGGCTCTTTTATATCCATTCGCGCTGGCGGGACGAGGCGGCGTTCGAGCTGCACGCCACGCTGCCGCACACGCTGCGCTTCCTGGACCGCGTGCAGCCGGCGATCGACCATCCGCTCGAGGTCACCCGGGCGCGGCCGCTCGAATAGGCAAGGCGCAGAGCGGAGCTGCGCTCCGCGGGAGCGCCGCGCATCAGCGGCGCCCTGGTTCTTCCTCCACCAACTTCCGCAGCTCGGTCTTCAGCACCTTGCCGTAATTGTTCTTCGGCAGCGCGGCGACGAAGCGGTAGGCCTTCGGGCGCTTGAAGCGGGCGATCTCGGAAAGGCAGAGGCGGTCGAGCTCGGCTTCGGCGGGCGGCGCGCCGCGGGCGACGATGAAGGCGACCACTTCCTCGCCCCAATCGGGATGCGGGCGGCCGACGACCGAGGCTTCGGCGACGGCGGGGTGGCGCAGCAGCACCTCCTCGACCTCGCGCGGATAGATGTTGGCGCCGCCGGAGATGATAAGATCCTTGGCCCGGTCTTTCAGCGTCAGGAACCCGTCCTCGTCGAAGGCGCCGATATCGCCCGTATGGAGCCAGCCGCCGCGCAGGGCGCGCGCCGTCGCCTCCGGATCGTCCCAATAGCCGGCCATGACGACATCGCCGCGCGCCAGCACTTCGCCGCTCTCCCCGAGGGGAACGTCGCGGTCCTCGGCATCGACGACGCGCACCTCGACATCGGTGCGGGCGATGCCGGTCGAGCCCAGGCGCTCTCTCCAGCGCGGATGCTCGCGCGCGGCATGATGCGCCTTCGAGAGGCCGGTGATCGTCATCGGCGCCTCGCCCTGCCCGTAGATCTGGCTGAGGCGCGGCCCCAGGAGGTCGAGCGCGCGTTCGAGATCGGCGACATACATGGGTCCGCCGCCATAGACGATGGTCTTGAGGCTGCGGTGGTCGGCGGCGGCGAAGGCGCCGTTGGCGACGAGGCGGGTCACCATGGTGGGCGCGGCGAAGAAGCTGACGCCCTGCCAGCGGGGCAGGAGCTCGGCGATCTCGGCGGGATCGAAATGGCCGCTCTCGGGAATGACGCTGTTGGCGGCGCGCGCGATATGCGGCAGGCCGTAGAGTCCGGAGCCGTGCGACAGGGGCGCCGCGTGGAGGATGGCATCCGTCGGCGCCACCCAGTCGATATCGGCAAAATAGCTGAGCGCGGCGACGAGCAGATTGCGGTGCGTCAGCGTCGCGCCCTTGGGCCGCCCGGTCGTTCCCGAGGTGTAGAAGAGCCAGGCGGGATCGTCGCCCGAACGATGGACGAGCTCCGTCCCCTCGCCCAGGAAGAGGCGCTGCCATTCGGGCGAGCCGGCGACAATGACTTCGAGTCCGGCGATGGTCCCGGCAAGCGGGCCGATCGTCGCTTCCAGATCCGGCGAGGCGAAGACGAGCCGGGCGCCGCAATGCTCCAGAATATAGGCGAACTCGTTGCGGTGGAGCTTGGCGTTGATCGGCACGGCGACGAGCCCCGCATGCCAGATCGCGAATTGCGCCTCGAGGAATTCCGGGCAATTCGTCATCGCGATGGCGACGCGCGCGCCCGGCGCGCAGGAGAACCTGCCGCGCAGATGTCCCGCCATGCGGCGCACGCGCAGGGCCCATTCGGCGAAGCCGAGGCGAGCGGCGCCTCCGACCGAGATCGCGGGGCGGTCTCCATGGCTGCGTGCATTCTTTTCGAGCCAGGCGGCGATGTTCATGCGGCGCTCCTCCGCACCGAGGATGGCGCGCCGATGCCGCTGCTGTCACCGGCAAATCGCAAAGCAAATCGCAGGGCGGCCGCGCAGGGGACGCGGCCATGAACCTCGCACCGCCTTTCACCGTTCAACATCGCGCCGGCAGCGGAGGAGCGGCGGTCTTGCCCCGATGCCGTGCCGCCGAGGAAAGGAAGGCACGCGGTGGCGCATTCTCGGTCGGAAGGGAGCATCGCCCGATTCGAGCGGGTCGCGGTCGTGCTCTCGGGGAGCGGCGCGCTCGGCGCCTACCAGGCGGGCGCCTTGACGGCGATGGAGCTCGCCGATCACCGGCCCAATTGGCTCGCCGGCATCGGCACCGGGGCGTTCAACGCGGCGATTGCCGCCGGCAATCCTCCGGGCGAGCGCGGCGCGAAGCTCCTCTTCTTCTGGCGGGCGCTCGGCGAAATCGCGCGCCAGGACGCGCCGACGCTGCGGGAGCGGCTCCGGCGACGCCTCGGCGCCGGCCACTCCGTGGGGACTGCCCTGCGCGCCGAGCCCGGCCAGGCGCCGCGCCGCCCCATCGACACGGCGAAGCTGCGCGCCCTCCTCGCGCAGTGCGTCGATTTCGCCCGCATCAATTCGGGATTGACGCGGCTGACGCTGGGGACGACGCATCTGGCGACGGGTGCCGAGCTTTCCTTCGACAATGACCGCCACATCATCGGCATCGACCACGTCATGGCGAGCGCATCGCTGCCGGGCGGCATGCCGCCCGTCATGGTCGATGGCGAGCCCTACGGCACCGGCGCGGTCCTTGCCGTCAACTCGCTCTCCGGCATCTTCGATGCCGCCGCGCCGGCCGACACGCTCTGCTTCGTCATCGACGGCTTCGATCCGGCGCCGCCCGGCTCGCCCGGCTGCAGCCGCTCGGGACAGCAGATCGCGGCGTATCGCCGGGCGCACGATCTTCGCCGCATCGTCGGGTTCCTCGGCGAAAGGCTGCCGCCGGAGCTGCGGCGCGACTCGGATGTCCGCCGCTGCCTCGCGCAGGGCTCGATGGCGACGATGAACCTCGTTCATCTCGTCCATGAGGGCGGCGGTCCGACCGAGCTTGCCGGCAAGCTCGCCGATTTCTCGGGCGGCGGCCTCGCAGAGCGCTGGCGCGCGGGCGAGCGCGACATGGCGGCGAGCCTTGCCCGCTCGGCTTGGCTGGCGCCGCCCTCGCGCCGCGTCGGCGTCGTCGTGCACGAGCTGCGCGGCAGTGCGCCGCGGTCGCGCATCCGCTGAGGCGTTCCACCTGGCGGTCCTTTTCTTGCGACGCGATCCGCTATAGATTCGGCCGGCCTGTTGCAGGAGTAGTCGGTCTGGTGAAGGACGAGAATCAAGGGGTCGCCCCCGGGCAGCGTTACCGGGTGGCCGGAAGCTCGTTCTCGATCTGGGAGGTGGAGGCGGTCGCACGCTACCCGAGCGAGCCTTTGCCCCATGTCCGCCTCGTCCGCGTCGGCGCGCCCCGCGACCGGAAGACCGTCGCCCTCAAGATCCTTCGCGATAAGCGCTACTACCAGCCAGTTCGATAAACCGCCGGTTACGGATCGTGCCGCCGCGGCGCGCGGCGGAAATCCTTTGTTAACCATGGCATCGCAGCATTCCCGGGTCTCTGATGGCTCGGGGGCGCTCGATGCAGGCGCGCTTTATACATTCGGCACAACGCATCTTGAGTGAAGGCGTCGCGGCGGCCAGCGCGCGCGGCAGCAGCAATAGAGATTACCGGGCGATGCTGTGCTGCTGGGAAGATGCGCTCTTCTCCCGCTACCCCGAAGGCCACCGGATCCTCGGTGTCGACAGCGCGACCCGGCTCATCCGCAGCGTCTTCGAGGCGTGCGGGCGCCGGCTTCCCGAGCTGCGCATCGTTTCCGGCTTCGATGATCCGCGGGTCGGCGGCTTCGCCGATGTCCGGCGGAACCGCATTCTGATCGAGGATGGCTGCCTCTACCGTTTCCTCATCCTGCACGAATCGGCGCATCTTCTTGTCCCGGACGATCGCCTCCACGGCCCCGCCTTCACCTATGTGCTGCAGAGCCTCTACCGCGCCTTCATCGGCATTCCCGAGCAGGCGATTCGCGAGCTGCTGGTGAGCCATGGCCTGCCGAGCTACACCGCGCTTCCGCCCGAGGAAGCCCTCGCCGCCGCGGCTTGACGAGGCAGAACCGCAAGTTAGGCCTGTTTTCGATTTCGCGCGGTAAAGTCGAGACTTGACCCGCCGCGGCGCGGTCCCTAAAGGAGCCGTGTGGCAGCCCGTCCCAGCCCATCCTCCTGTCGAAGGCACAGTATCGGCGGCGTTCCGGCGAAGGCCGGCGCGAGAGCGGCCGCCGCAGCCAAGGAGCGGTAGCGATCGACATGCTCTACCAGGCTTACCAAGCACAAAACGACGTCCTCATGCCGATTCGCCTGATGGCGCAGGCGGCCCGCGGCTTCCTCGCGCAGCCCTGGCCGCTCCTCGGCGATCATCCGCTCGTTCGCAGCGTCGCCGCCGCCTGCGAGATGGTCGCGCGCGCGGGGATCAGCCACAGCCGCCCGGAATTCGCGATCGTCGAGACGGTCGTCGCCGGCAGGACCCTTCCGGTCCTCGAGGAGGAGGTGCTGGCGCACCCGTTCTGCACGCTCCGCCATTTCGAGAAGCCCGGCGGCGAGCGTCAGCCGCGAGTTCTCGTCGTGGCGCCGCTCTCCGGCCATTTCGCCACGCTCTTGCGCGGCACGGTCGAGACGCTGCTGCCCGAGCACGACGTCTACATCACCGATTGGATCAATGCGCGAAACGTGCCGCTTTTCCACGGCCGCTTCGGCCTCGACGACTTCATCGATCTCGTCGTGGCTTTTCTCCGCCATCTCGGACCCCGCACCCATGTCGTCGCCGTGTGCCAGCCCTCGGTGCCGGTCCTCGCCGCCGTTTCGCTGATGGCGGCCGATGGCGATGCGGCGCAGCCCGCCTCGATGACGCTGATGGGCGGCCCCATCGATACGCGGCGCAACCCGACGCAGCCCAACCGCCTCGCGACGTCGCGCCCGCTCGAATGGTTCGAGCGCAACGTCATCGAGACGGTGCCGGCGCGCTATCCCGGCGCCTTCCGCCGCGTCTATCCCGGCTTTCTGCAGCTCGCCGGCTTCATGACGATGAATCTCGACCGCCACGTCTCGGCGCATTTCGATCTCTTCAAGCATCTCGTGCGCGGCGACGGCGAGAGCGCCGAGGCGACGAAGCGCTTCTATGACGAATACACTGCCGTCATGGACCTGCCGGCCGACTTCTACCTTCAAACCATCGCCCGCGTCTTCCAGGAGCATGCGCTGCCGCTCGGCCGCTTCGCCTCGCGCGGGCGGCGGGTCGAGCCGGCGGCGATCCGGCGCACGGCGCTCCTCACCGTCGAGGGCGAGAATGACGATATCTGCGCCGTGGGTCAGACGGCGGCGGCGCACGAGCTCTGCACCGGCCTGCCGGCGGCGATGAAGCGCCATCACCTCCAGCCCAAGGTCGGTCACTACGGCGTCTTCAACGGCCGCCGCTGGCGCACCGAAATCTATCCGAAGGTGCGTGACTTCATCGCCGCGAACGGGTGAAATAGGCGCCTCGGCCGGGACGGGAGCAGCCCGGCACCAGGAGGAGGCGCCACATGGCTGGCAAATCGGGCAAGGTCATCATCACCTGCGCGGTCACGGGGTCGATTCACACCCCGACCATGACGCCCTACCTGCCGCTGACGCCCGACGAGATCGCGCAGCAATCGATCGAGGCGGCGGAGGCGGGCGCCGCCATCATCCACCTCCATGCGCGCGATCCCAAGGACGGGCGCCCGACGCCCGATCCCGGCGTCTTCATGCAGTTCCTGCCGCGCATCAAGCAGTCCTGCGACGCCGTCATCAACATCACGACGGGCGGCGGCCACGGCATGACCCTAGCCGAGCGCCTGGCGGCGCCGCTCAAGGCCAGCCCCGAGATGTGCTCGCTCAATATGGGGTCGATGAATTTCGGCCTCTACCCGATGCTCGACCGCTACAAGGAGTTCAAATACGACTGGGAGAGGAAGCATCTCGAAGCCTCGCGCGACTTCATCTTCCGCAACACCTTCAAGGATATCGAGCATGTGCTGCGGGAGCTGGGGGAAGGGCACGGCACGCGCTTCGAGTTCGAATGCTACGATGTCGGGCACCTCTACAACCTCGCGCATTTCCTCGACCGCAAGCTGGTGAAGCCGCCGCTCTTCGTGCAGACGATCTTCGGCATTCTCGGCGGCATCGGCGCCGATCCCGAGAACCTCGCCCATATGAAGCGCATCGCCGACAAGCTGTTCGGCGACCAATATGCCTGGTCGGTGCTGGCCGCCGGGCGCCACCAGCTCCCCTTCGTCACCATGGCGGCGATCCAGGGCGGCAATGTCCGCGTCGGCCTCGAGGATTCGATCTATGTCGGCAAGGGCCAGCTCGCGAAATCGAATGCCGAGCAGGTGCGCCGCATCCGCAGCATCCTCGAGAATTTGTCGCTCGAAATCGCGACGCCGACCGAGGCGCGGGCGCTGCTGCAATTGAAGGGCGGCGACCGCGTGGCGTTCTAGGATGTCGCTGGCTCTCCGAAGACATCCCTCTCCCCGGGGCGAGAGGGAGACATGATCGACAAGACCGTCGCGTCCCTCGCCGAGGCGGTGGCCGGGATCAAGGACGGGGCCACCATCCTCGTCGCCGGCTTCGGCGCGGTCGGGGCGCCCGATGAGCTCGCCGACGCGCTCATCGAGCAGGGCGCGCGCGACCTCGTCATCGTCTCCAACAACGCCGGCAACCGCAGCAACGGGCTCGCCGGCCTCATCATCGCGGGGCGTGTCCGCAAGGTCATCTGCTCCTATCCTCGCTCGACCGACAGCACCGCCTTCGATGACGCCTTCAAGGCCGGCAAGATCGAGCTCGAACTGGTGCCGCAGGGGACGATCAGCGAGCGCATGCGCTGCGCCGCCGCCGGGCTCGGCGGCTTCTATTCGCCGGTCGGAGTCGGCACGAAGCTCGCCGAGGGCAAAGAGCTGCGCGAAATCGACGGCCGCGCCTACGTTTTCGAGAAGCCGCTCAAAGGCGATGTCGCGCTCTTGAAGGCCGACCGCGCCGATCGCTGGGGCAATCTCACCTATCGGAAATCGGCGCGCAACTTCAACCCGACCATGGCGATGGCGGCCGATCTCAGCATCGTTCAGGTGCGCGAGATCGTCCAATTGGGCGCGCTCGATCCCG
Source organism: Alphaproteobacteria bacterium (assembly GCA_021325525.1). Lineage (GTDB taxonomy): Bacteria > Pseudomonadota > Alphaproteobacteria > ATCC43930 > CGMCC-115725 > URHD0088. Next base: position 9,836 of record JAJPHB010000065.1, on the reverse strand, counting down.
AGGCGATCGTCACGCCCGGCATCTTCATCGACCGCGTCGTCGCGGTGGGAGGCAGACGATGAAGCCTTTGTCGCGGCGGCAGATCGCCTGGCGCGCGGCGCAGGATCTGGAGGACGGCTCCTACGTCAATCTCGGCATCGGCCTGCCGACCCTCGTCGCCGACTTCATCCCGGACGGGCGCGAAATCGTCTTCCACAGCGAGAACGGCATTCTCGGCCTCGGCAAGGCGCCGCCGCCGGGCGAGGGCGACCCCGACCTCATCAACGCCGGCAAGGGGGCGGCCAGCCTCGTTCCGGGCGGCGCCTTCTTCCACCACACCGACGCTTTCCTCATGATCCGCGGCGGCCATCTCGACTATTCGCTGCTCGGCGCCTTCGAAGTGTCGGAGACGGGCGATCTCGCCAATTGGACGACGGAGGACCCGGACTATCCGCCGGGCGTCGGCGGCGCCATGGATCTCGCCGCAGGAGCGAAGGAGGTCCGCGTTCTTTGCGAGCACACGACGAAGGACGGCCAGCCGCGCATCCGCCAGCGCTGCCACTACCCGCTGACGGCGGCCGGGGTCGTCCGCCGCGTCTACACCAACCTCGCCGTGCTCGATATCGGCCCCGCCGGCGTCGTCGTCAGGGAAATGGTCGAAGGGCTCGGCCTTGCCGCCTTGCAGGCGAAGACCGAGGCGAGGCTCCAGCTCGCCGACGACTGGCGGCCGCTGGCGCCGCCGCCGCTCTGACGACAATCACGGACGCGCCTCGCCCTCCTCGCTCTGGTCGTCCTCGAAAGCGCCGTTCTGCAGCCGGGACGGCGGCGCGTCGACATTCGTGCGCAGCGACACGGGCGGCGGGAAGCCGCGCGGCGCGAAGGCGCGCCAGACCTCCTCGCTGATGCCGTCCAGGCCGTTGCGCGCGCTCTGGATGCGCCGCAGATCTTCGGCCAGCGGGCGACGCTTCTCGCGGCTCTTCTCCCATTCCCAGAGCATGCGCCGATAAACCGTCAGCATCGGCTTGCCGCTGTCGAGATTGCCGCGCTTCAGCGAAGGAAAGCGCCCCTCATCGTGCATGAGGAAAGTGACATAGCCGAGATAGTCGGCCTCCGTCGTGCCGTCGAAGCCGGCAAAGCTGATCGATTCGATGCGGATATCAGCCGATTTCTTGTTCTCGAGGTAGCTCTTGTGCAGCGATTCGAACATGTTGAGGATCTGCAGCACCTCGTTGCATTGCTCCTTGCTGAGGCCGTTGCCGAAACGGAGGTCGAGCGCCTCGTAATTGAGCTCGTAGCCGCTTTCGAGGACCCGGTAGTTGGTCGCGTAGATGTCGGCATTGGCCGGGTCGAGCTTCTCGAGAATGCGGTATTGATTGGCCAGGATGATGCGATCGATCTTGCTCAGCTTCATGGTTGCGCTCCTCGCGCGGCGGGCGGCGCCTTCGGCGCGCCCCCGGACCTGAAGGGTCTTACTCCTGTCCTCCGCGCCGGTCGAGCCAGCGGTCGATCGCGGCCTTGTCGAAATTGCCGGTGATCGGCTCCGCCGCCGGGAAGCCGCCGGCCAGCAGCGCCGGCAGCTTGCCGCGGAACTGCGCCGGGTCCAATCCGAGATAGGCGGCGGCGCGCTCCTCGGAGAGGAGGCGCGGGCCCGCGCGCTCGGGCACGGCGCCTCGCGCGGTGCCGGCGCCGGCCGGCGTCGCGGCGGATGGGCCGGAGACGAGGGGCCGCAGCAGCGCCAGCCCTCCCGGAAACGCGGCAAGGCTCGTCGCGGAGAGGACGAGCGCCAGGAGGGCGGCGCCGATCCAGGCGGTGCGGCCTTTGACGGGAAAGCGCCAGCTTCGACGCGCGCCCGCCGCCGGCCACGGCGCATCGTCGATTTCGATGGCGGCGCCGCTCGGCTCGGGCGGCTCATCGTCTCCCTCGCCGCCCAGCGCCTCGAAGGTGTCGGCCGTCCAATCGACCCAGCCGGCATCCTTGACCCCGAGCGGAGGCGCGGCGGTGAAAGCGGCGGCGATGCGGTTCGGCGCCGCTTCGATATTGTCCGCGTCGAGGGCGACGAAGACGATCGGGAGGAAGCCGGGAAAGCGCCGCTCGAAGCCGCGCTGGCGCAGCAGCGTGCGAGTCGCCCGTACCGCAATTTCGGGAACGCTGTACTCCTCGCGTGTCAGGACGACGAGGCCGATGCCGAAATCCCGGTGCAGGATGATGAAATTGATCCGGCACTGGGCACCGTCGACGACGATGTGCCGGTTGCGGAAGACTTGCCAACCCGGATCGAGTCGGCACAGCGCTCCGAACGTCCCTTCAGCCATCCTGGTCACGACCCCCCGTCAGCCTGATCCGGCATGTCGTCGCAGCCCGTCAGCGTGGTGCCGGCCGCCCCGGCTCGGTGCATCCGCCCTGCGCCGGACGCTATTTCCGCAGACATCGCCGCACCGGAGCCGGGCCAAAAAGCAAGCATCGCGCCGGACCCGAGATTTCGCTCGCACAGACGCCGTATGTTGTGGCATTTTACAGACGCGTCTACTGAATGTTGGGAATTTTAAGGTCGAGTCCGGTGCTTTTGTCTAGACACAAAACAACGACTCGGATAAGAAACTGTTAACCATGTTCTGCGGCGGTTGAAGAAAAGTTAGCGTGGCGAAGTGCCCGCCCGGCGGGTCGCTCAATCGAGGAAAGCGGAGATCAGCCGTCTCGCCGGTCAGCGAGGCGCGAGGCGAAAGATTCGATGGCCGAACGCAGTCCCGAACCCAGCGTGCAAGAGATCGTCGTGGCGTTGCGCGACGCGGCGCGGCGCGGTCCCAGCTTCGAGGGGGCGGAGCGTAACGGAGCCGCCAACGATCTCGCGGCGGCGCCGGTGCGGCCGTCCGCCAGGACGGCGATCGCGCCGCCGGCGGAACCGCTTGCCGGCGCCGGCGACGACATCCGGGTGGCGCCGCGCGATTCCGAGAGCGATCCGCGCGATGCCGAGATTCAACGCCTCATCCGCGAGAATGCACGGCTCAACGAGCGGGTCTTCGCGCTGCTCAGCAGCGCCGCCGAACGGCAGGAGAAACATCCGGCAGCCCTCGCCGCCGCCGAGCGCAATCTCGTCGCGCGCGAGGTGCGCGATGCCTTGCGGGCCGAGCTGAAGCCGCTGCTCCTCGCGCTTCTGCATGTGCTGGAGCGCATGGCGCGCGAGAGCGAGGCGCGGGCGTCGCTGCGCTTCGACGGGCCTGCCGCGGCGGAGCGGCCTTACCATCCTGCGGGCGAGGCGAGCCACGCCTTCCGCGACGCGCCCGACGAGCGCCCGAGCCCGCCGGACGAGCCCGCGCGCGAGTCGCGCCGCCCGCCGCCGCGGGAGGTCGTCACCGGACACGATCGCGACTTCAATTGGATTCTCGATCTCATCGACGCCGTCGATGGACGCAACAGGACCCGCGACAGCCGCGACTTCCGCGAGGTGAAGCGCGCGCCGGAGGCGCCGCCGCCGACGGCGCGGCGCCTTGCGCGGCTGCTCGAATGGTTGGGGCTGGTCCAGCCGGCGCGGCCGGTCCGCACGCCGGCGCAGGACGCCTGGCGCCGCGCCGAGTTCATGTCGGACCGCCGGCCGCGATAGCGCCCGATGACGCTCGCACCCATGCCCCGCCTGCCCGTGGCGTCTTTCCCTCCAACTCCGGCCTGACATCCGAAGGAGCACCGCAATGGCAAGCACGACCGCGCAGCCGATCAAGGGCTTCGATCTGGGAACGAGCCGCATCGTCGTCGCCAGCCTCAACAAGGACGCAGTGCACTACACGCCGCAGCTCAACGCCTTCATCGATCTGCCCTATACGAAGCTGACCGAGAAGATGCTGGTCAGCGAAGGCATCGCGCACCGGATCGAGGGTCAGCGCATCTATGCCTATGGCAACCGGGTCGACGAATTCGCCAAGTTCCTCAACGGCGACACGCGCCGCCCGATGCAGAACGGCGTCCTCAACCCCAGCGAGCCCAAGAACCTGCAGATGATCGAGCTCATCATCGAGCAGCTCTGCGGCAAGGCCGGCAAGGGCGAGAAGATCTGCTTCAGCATCCCGAGCGCGCCGCCCGAGCGCGAGGCCGACCTCATCTTCCACGAGCGCTCGATCGGCCGCATTTTCGAGGGGCTCGGCTACCAGGCGCAGTCGGTGAATGAGGGGCTGGCGGTCGTCTATGCCGAGCTGAAGGATGTCAACTTCACCGGCATCGGCATGAGCTTCGGCGGCGGCATGTGCAACATCTGCCTGGCCTATCTCGGCCTGCCGGTCCTGTCGCTGGCGACGACGCGCGCCGGCGACTACATCGACCACAGCGCCGCCTCGGTGACGGGCGAGACGCCGACGACGGTGCGGCTCCACAAGGAGAACGGCTTCACCATCAACGGCCGCGGCGGCAACGGCGTCGATCACGCCCTCTCGGTCTATTACGCCGATGTCATCGAGACCGCGGTGGCGGCGCTCGGCGAGGCCGTTCGCCAGTCGAAGAAGCTGCCGAAATTCGCCGGCCCCATTCCGATCGTCTGCGCCGGCGGCACGGCAATGGTCGACGGCTTCCTGCCCGCCATCGCCCGCGCCGTCGCCGCGGCGGACCTCCCGGTCAAGATTTCCGAGGTGACGCTGGCACGCGAGCCCCTCAACACGACCGCCAAGGGTGCGCTCGCCTCGGCGATGCTGAACATGTAGCGCCGGTGCGGCGGCGCTTCATTCGGCGAGGTGCTGCCGCAGCCATGAGACGAGCGGCAGGCTGAGCGTCCGCGGGCGCCGCGTCGCGGTGTCGAGCTGGACGAGGACGCTCTCCGCCGTCGCGGCGCAGCGCTCACCCTTGAAGATGCCTTGCCCGACGGTGAAGGAGCTGCGGCCGATTCGCAGCACGCGGCTGCCGATATCGACCGTGCCGGGATAACGCAGCTCGGCGCGGAAATCGATCGTCAGATGGACGATGACGAACTCGCACCCTTCGGCGCGGAGCGCCAGATCCTGGTCATAGAGGAAGCTGACGCGGCCGCTTTCGAGGAAGGTCGAGAAGACGGCGTTGTTGACGTGGCGCTGCGGGTCCATGTCGCCGTAGCGCAGCGTGTCCGAGGTCCAGACCCGATAGCTCGACCGCTCCGTCGCGGGCGGCGGGGCCCTCCCATCCGCTCCGCTCATTCGGCAGCTTCGCGCTTCGGCGCGAGAGCGATGCCGGCGGCGATCAGCGCTTCGATCTCGGCCGGCGCATAGCCCGCCTCGGCGAGGACCGCGCGCGTGGCTTCGCCGAATTGCGGCGGCGCGCTGCGGACGCTCGCCGGAGTGCGCGACAGCTTCACCGGATTGCCGGTGCCGCGATAGCCGCTCTTCTCGACGACCATCTGGCGGTGGCGGGTGTGGGGGTGGCTCACGACTTCCGGCACGTCGTGGACGGGGCCGGCGGGAACCCCCTGCTCGAGCAGCTTCGTCGTCAGCGCGACGCCATCGACGGAGGCGAGGGCCGCTTCGAGCTCGGCGCGGAGCGCCGCGCGATTCATCACGCGGTCGCCATTGCTGCGGAAGCGCGCATCCTGCGCCAGGTCGGGGCGGCCGATCTCGGCGCAAAGCCGGGCGAATTGCCGGTCGTTGCCGATGCCGAGGAAGACGCGCTTGGTGCCGGTCTTGAACTGGTCGTAGGGGCTGATATTGGAATGCGCGTTGCCGGTCCGCTTCGGCGGCTTGCCGTCGAGAAAGAAATTCGCCATGTGCGGGTGCAGGAGGGCGATGGCGCTGTCATAGAGCGCGGCTTCGACGAACTGGCCTTTGCCCGAGCGGCCCCGCTCCAGCAGCGCCATCAGGATCGCGATCGTCGCATTCATGCCGGTCGCGAGGTCGACGACCGGCACGCCGACGCGGACGGGCGCGCCCTCGGGCTCGCCATTGACGCTCATGAGTCCGGCCATGCCCTGGATGACGGCATCATAGCCGGGATAGCCGCCCAGCGGCCCGTCGGCGCCGAAGCCGGAGACGCGGCAATGGACGAGGCGCGGAAAGCGGTGCTGCAGCACCGTCTCGTAGCCCATCCCCCAGCGCTCGAGCGTCCCCGTCTTGAAGTTCTCGACCATGACGTCGGCCGTCTCGAGGAGGCGGAACAGAACCTCGCGCCCCTGCGGCTGCGAGAGGTCGAGCGCCATGCCGCGCTTGTTGCGGTTGACGCCGATGAAATAGGAGGCGGCGCCGTCCTTGAAGGGGGGGCCCCAGCCGCGCGTCTCGTCGCCCTGCGGCGGCTCGACCTTGATGATTTCGGCGCCGTGATCGCCCAGCATCTGCGTGCAATAGGGTCCGCCCAAGACGCGGGTCAGGTCGATCACCTTGATGCCGGCGAGCGCGCCGGCGCTTATCGCGTTCATGATTGTTCCTGTCGGGTGAAGCCGAAGACCGTGGCGGCGAATTGCGGATAGACCTCGGCGAGGAGCGGCGCCACGACGCCGCGCATGAGGTCGAGATGTTCCGGCGACGGGGACGGCGTCTGCGGCACGCGCTCCGGCCGGTCGAAGTCGAAGCCGGTGTGATCCAGCACCTCTTCGAGCGTGTGGCCGGGATGGAGGCTTTCGAGGCGGAAGCGCCCGCGCTGGCGGTCGAAGGCGAAGACGCAGCGATTGGTGACGAGCGCGACGGGGCCGCCCGGCCTATAGACGCCCGGCGGGCTCGTGCCCGGCGCGCTGATGAAATCGACCTTGTTGACGAGCGTGCGGCGCGAATGCTCGAGGCGGAAGAGAATGACGCGCGGCACGACGTAATAGAGATAGGCCGAGCCGAAGGAGCCGGGAAAGCGCACCTGCGGCGCCGCATAATCGCCGATCGCGACGAGATTGATGTTGGCGGCGCCGTCGATCTGTCCGCCCGAGAGGAAGAAGGCATCGACCCGCCCCTGGCCGGCGCAGTCGAAGAGCTCGCGCCCGCCATCGGTGAAGAAATTGTGGCGCGCGCTCGAGAGCAGCGAGACGAACGGCTGGCCTTTGCCGAGATGCCGGGCGAGCAGCGCCGCCGTCGCGGGAATGGGCGACTGCGCGCCGACCGCGACATGCCGCAGGCCGGCGATGAGGCGGAGGATCACCGCCGCCAGCAGCTCTTCGTCGCGGCAGGCGCCGTCAGGCCGCGGCGCGGGCATAGACATAGCGGTCGAGATAGCGGCGGAAGCCCTCCTCCGTCGCGGCGAGACGGGCATATTCGGCGCAATGCGCCTCGTCGCGCGGATATTCCCCGGCGAGCGGCAAGGGCCAGGCGCCGCGCGGGGCGGCGGCAACAGCCTCGACATAGAGCGCGGGGAGGACGCCCGCCGCGCTCGCCTCGGTCGCGAGAAGGTCGCCGTCATGGATGCGCTCGACCGTGACCACGGTTTTCGCCGCGGCATGCGCCATGGTCGCGAGCTCGCGCCGCCTTCCGATCCAGACATTGCCGTTGCGATCGGCCATCGGCGCGTGGAAGAGGGCGACGTCGGGGCGGATCGCCGGCAGCAGGACGATCGGATCGCGGGCGGCGAAAGGGTTGTCGATGACGCGCCAATCGGGCCGCCGCGCCACGAGGTCGGAACCGACGAGGCCGCGCAGCGGCATGAAGGGAACGCCTTTTTCCGCCGCTTGCAGCGCCGCATGGATGGCGGGGCAGGTCGCGTCCTTGATGCGGATTTTGCCCGAGGTGACCGCGGCGGCAAAGCGCGGCGCCGGCCCGAACTCGCCGAGGCTGACGGCGGAAGTCTCGATCGTGGCGACGGCGCCGGCGCCGATCAGCAGGTCGGCCTGGAGCGATGAGGCGGGGAGCGTCACGAGATGGAGATCGCGGAGTCCGCGGCGGATGAGGGCGCGCGTCGCCTCCATGGCAACGCCGCCATATTCCGGCGGCACCACCAGCATCGCGCCGTCGCCGATGCCGGCGAGCGCCTCGTCGAGACTGCGGAAAATCGCGCTCATGGCGAGCTCCCCGAGACAGGCCGGTCGGAGCAAATCACGGGAGGACGTGCCGAGACAAGACCGCCGCGGCATGTCTGCCGCGCCAAGGGTCGAACGTCCTCTCCCCGCGGGCGGCCGCTGGCGGGGAGAGGATCGAGGTGAGGGGCTGGCGCCGCCCACGCCCAATCGGACGATCGTCACGTCACAGTTTTTTCTGGATCGCCGGCGCAGCTTGACGTGAAATCGGTGCGGCCGACGGGAACAGGCCAGGGAGGAGACCGATGGCAGGCATTGGAATTGGCTGGCGCCGCGCCGTGGCGCTGGCGGCATTGACGGCGTCGCTCGGCTTTGCGGAGGCCGGCACGGCGCAGGCGGAGTCGGTGCTCCGCATCGTGCCCCAAGCCGATCTGAAGCTTCTCGACCCGGTCTTCACGACGGCGAACATCACCAGCAACCACGGCTACATGATCTACGACGTGCTGTTCGCGCTCGACGCCAAGCTCGAGCCGAAGCCGGAGATGGTCGACAGCTGGAGCGTCAGCAAGGACAATCTCGTCTGGTCCTTCAAGCTGCGCCCGGGCCTCAAATTCAGCGACGGCTCGCCGGTCGAAACGAAGGACGTCATTCCGTCGATCAAGCGCTGGGCGGCGCGCATGCCGGCGGGCCAGACCATGATGAAGTATGTCGACGATATCGTCGCCACGGACGCGCAGGATTTCGAGATTCGCCTGAAGCAGCCCTTCGGCGCCATGCTGATCGCCCTCGCCGGGCCCGAGAATCCGCTCTTCATCATGCGCGAGAAGGAGGCCAAGGTCGATCCCAACGCCCAGATCCAAGAGTATGTCGGCTCCGGTCCCTTCGTCTTCGCCAAGGACGAATGGGCCCCCGGCAACAAGGTCGTCTACAAGAAGAACCCGTTCTACGTCCCGCGCAAGGACCCGCCCTCAGGCTTTGCCGGCGCCAAGATCGCCAAGGTCGACCGGGTCGAATGGATCTATCTGCCGGAGGCGGCGACGGCGGTGCAGGCCCTCGCCAATGGCGAGGTCGACGCCATCGAGATTCCCTCGCCCGACCTCCTGCCGGTCCTGCGCAAGAATCCCGACATCGTCGTCAAGGTCATCGACCATGTCGGCACGCAGGCGATCATGCGCACCAACAGCCTGGTGCCGCCCTTCGACAATGTGAAGGCGCGGCAGGCGCTGCTCTACCTCGTCGGCAACCAGAAGGATTACCTCGACGGCATGGTGGGCGACGAGAAGCTCGAAGTGCCGTGCTGGGCGGTCCTCGTCTGCGGCACGCCGCTCGCGACCAAGGCCGGGATCGGCGACTGGCCGAAGCTCGACCCCAAGGCAGGCATCGCCAAGGCGAAGGAGCTCTTCAAGGAGGCCGGCTACAAGGGCGAGAAGGTCGTGCTCATGGATCCGACCGACCAGCACCTCGCCCATGTCCAGGCTCTCGTCACCGCCGACAAGCTCCGCCAGGCCGGGGTCAATGTCGATCTCCAGGCGATGGATTGGAGCACGATGACGAGCCGCCGCCCGATCAAGGATAGCCCCGAGAAGAATCCGGGCGGCTGGAACATCTTCTTCACCTGGGGCGGCGGTCTCGCCATGGACAGCCCGCTCACCAATATCGGCCTGCCGACGCCCTGCGACAAATCGAACTGGTTCGGCTGGCCGTGCGACGAAAAACTCGAGAAGCTGCGCCTCTCCTTCTTCGACGCGACGACGCCGCAGGCGCAGAAGCAGGTCGTCGAGGAGATGCAGAAGCGCTTCTACGAGGTCGTCCCCTATATCCCGCCGGCGCAGTTCCTGGCGCCGACGGCCTACCGCAAGAACCTGCACGGCGTCCTCGACACCGCCCGCCTGGTCCTCTGGAACATCGAGAAGGAGTAGGGCCGGGACGCTTTCGCTCGCGGATCCTCTCTACCGCAGCCTTCTGCAAAACCCTCTCCCCTCCGGGG
>JAJPHB010000141.1 GCA_021325525.1 Alphaproteobacteria bacterium | reverse complement strand
GGGCGCGGGAACCGGCAAGCGCGGTCCGCGGATACCTCCTCCGCGCCGGGCGACGGCGGCGCCGAGCCGAACGCGGCTCTTTTCTTCTCGCCCGGCCCGGAGTATGGTGCAAGAAAATAGGACAAAACGTCTCATTTACTGAGACAAATTCGGTCGGACCGCCGACGCGTCTCGGCGGCCGGGCAGGGGAGGAGGGAATGCGACGCATCGGAGCCAGCGCCAGCGGGAATGTGCTCATCATTCTCTGCGCGATGTACTTCATCACCTATGTCGACCGGGTCAACATCGCGACGGCGGCGCCGGTCATCAGCAAGGAGCTCGGCCTCACCAATACCGAGCTCGGCATCGCCTTCTCCGCCTTCGCTTACCCTTATGCGCTCTTCCAGCTCTTCGGCGGCTGGCTCGGCGACCGCTTCGGGCCGCGCCGGACGCTCGGAATCTGCGGCTTCGTGTGGTCGCTCGCGACGGCGCTGACCGGCCTCGCCAGCGGCATCGTCTCGCTCTTCACCGCGCGCCTGCTCCTCGGCTTCGGCGAGGGCGCCGCCTTTCCGACGGCGACGCGGGCCATGGCGAGCTGGACGGCGGCCGACCGGCGCGGCTTCGCGCAGGGCATCACCCACGCCTTCTCGCGCGGCGCCAACGCCATCACCTCGCCCGTCGTCGTCTTCCTCATCGCCCTCGTCACCTGGCGCGGCTCCTTCGTCGTGATGGGCGTCGTCAGCTTCCTCTGGGTCATTGTCTGGTATCTCTATTTCCGCGACGACCCGCGCGAGCACGCGGCGATCACGGCCGAAGAGCTGGCAAGGCTGCCGAAGAGCGCGCCGCGCCGGCCGGTGCCGTGGGGACGCCTCTTCCCGCGCATCCTGCCGGTGACGATGGTCGATTTCTGCTATGGCTGGATTCTCTGGGTCTACATCAACTGGATCCCGTCCTTCTTCGTCCATTCCTACGGGCTCAACCTCAAGAGCTCGTCCTTCTTCACGGCGGGCGTGCTCTTCGCCGGGCTCGTCGGCGACACGGTTGGCGGCCTCGCGAGCGATCTGGTGCTGCGGCGAACGGGGAGCGTCCGCAGCGCCCGGCGCAACGTCATCGTGCTCGGCTTCCTCGGCTGCTTCGCCTTCACCCTGCCGCTCCTCTTCATCCACGACCTCACCGCCGCCGCCCTTTGCCTCGCCGGCGCCTTCTTCTTCTCGGAATTCATCGTCGCGCCGATCTGGGCGGTGCCGATGGACATCGCGCCGCAATATGCCGGCACCGCGAGCGGCTTCATGAATTTCGGCTTCGGCCTCGCCGGCATCTTCTCGCCCATCGTCTTCGGCCGGATCATCGACGTGACCGGGAGCTGGAGCGTGCCCTTCATCTGCTCGCTCGTGCTCGTCCTGGTCGGCGCCGGCCTCGCCCTGCGGCTGCGCCCCGACCGGCCCTTCCTCGATGACGAGCCGGCGATGGGCGGCGCCGCCCCGGAGCCGGCGGGATGAGGGCCGCTCCATGACGCTCGCGGCCGATCTGGAGCCGGTCGGCGGCGCGGCCGCGCGCGAGGACCGCTCCGGCATCGCCGAGCGCGCCTTCGCCATCCTCGACTACGTCGCCAATGCCGGCGGCCCGGTCACGGTCGCCGACATCGTCGAGCAGCTCGGCCTCCCCAAGGCGACGGCGCATCGCCTCGCCGACAGCTTCGTCGAGCGCGGCTTCCTCTTGCGCGAGAGCGGGCGCAAGCGCCTCACCGTCGGCCCGCGCCTCATCGACCTCGCCCTCGGCGTCATGCGGACGGCGATGCGTCACGCGCCGCGCCGCGCCATCCTCAACGGCCTCGTCCACACCATCGGCGAGACCTGCAATATCGGCACCATGATCGGGGCCGAGATCGTCTATCTCGACCGCGTCGAGGCGCAGCACTGGCCGCTCCGCCTGCAATTCTCGGCCGGCTCGCGCGTGCCGCTCCACTGCACCGCCATCGGCAAGCTCTTCCTCGCCTTGCTGCCGCAGCGCCAGAGCGCGGCGCTCATCGCCGATCTCGAACTCGCGCGGCTGACGCCCAAGACCATCACCGACCGCGGCCGCCTCGACGCGGCGCTGGCGCGCATCCGCGCCGACCGCTTCTCGACCGACGACGAGGAGTTCCTGACCGGCGTCGTCTGCATCGCCGTGCCGATCCTCGGACCCGACCGCGAGATCTGCGCCGCCGTCGCGCTGCAGGCGCCGGCGGCGCGCATGTCCGTCGCCGATGCGCGGCGCCACCTGCCGATCCTGCGTGCCGCCGCCGAGCGCCTCGCCGCCAGCATCCGCCATGACTAGCGCCATCTTCTGAGGAGAGCCCCATGACCCTGATGACCCCGAGCGAAGCCTTCGTCGAGACGCTGGTCGCGCATGGCGTCAAGCACATCTTCGGCATCGTCGGCTCCGCCTATATGGACGCGCTCGATCTCTTCGAGCCGGCCGGCATCCGCTTCATCTCGGTGGCGCACGAGCAGAACGCCGTGCACATGGCCGACGGCTATTCGCGCATTCTCGGCAAGCACGGCGTCTGCATCGGGCAGAACGGCCCCGGCATCACCAATTTCGTCACCGGCGTCGCCGCCGCCTATTGGGCGCATTCGCCTGTCGTCGCCATCACGCCCGAGACCGGCAGCACCTCGATCGGGCTCGGCGGCTTCCAGGAGACCGAGCAGATGCCGATCTTCTCGAAGATCACCAAGTTCCAGACGCATGTGAACCGGCCGGACCGCATCGCCGAGCTGACGCACCGCGCCTTCACGCTTGCGCTCCTCGAGCGCGGGCCCGTGCAGATCAACATTCCGCGCGACTATTTCTACGGCGAAATCGACGTCGAGATCGCCAAGCCGCAGCCGGTCGACCGCGGCGCCGGCTCGCCGGCGAGCCTCGACGAGGCGGCGAAGCTCCTCGCCGAGGCGAAGTTCCCGGTCATCATCGCCGGCGGCGGCGTCATCATGTCGGGCGGCACCGCGGCGGCCAAGGCGCTCGCCGAGCATCTCCAGGCGCCGGTCGTCGCGAGCTATCTCCACAATGACAGCTTCCCGGCGAGCCATCCGCTGATGTGCGGCCCTCTGGGCTATCTCGGCTCCAAGGCGGCGATGCGCCTCATGGCGCAGGCCGATGTCGTGCTGGCGCTGGGCACGCGGCTCGGGCCGTTCGGCACGCTGCCGCAATACGGCATCGATTACTGGCCGAAGAACGCCAAGATCATCCAGGTCGACAGCGATCCGCGCATGATCGGCCTCGTGAAGCGCATCTCCGTCGGCATCGTGGGCGACGCGAAATCGGCGGCGGCGGAGCTGCTGCAGCGCCTCCAGACCGGCAATGTCACCATCGCGGCGCATGGCAATCGCGAGGCGCGCCTTTCCGAGATCAAGAAGCAGAAGGCGGCCTGGGAGGAGGAGCTGAACGGCCTCTCCAACGCCGGGGGCAGCCCGATCAGCCCGCGCCGGGCGCTGCGCGAGCTCGAAAAGGCGATGCCGAGGAACGCCGTCGTCTCGACCGATATCGGCAATGTCTGCTCGGTCTCGAACTCCTATCTGCGCTTCGAGGAGAATCCGTCCTTCCTCGCCGCCATGGCCTTCGGCAATTGCGGCTACGCCTTCCCGACGGCGATGGGCGCCAAGGTGGCGCGCCCCGACCGCCCGGCCGTGGCCTATGTCGGCGACGGCGCCTGGGGCATGAGCCTCAACGAGATCCTCACCTGCGTGCGCGAGGACATCCCGGCCGTTGCCGTCGTCTTCAACAACGGGCAATGGGGCGCCGAGAAGAAGAACCAGATCGACTACTACGCCGACCGCTATGTCGGCACCAACCTCAAGAATCCGAGCTTTGCCGCCATCGCCAAGACGATGGGCGCCGAGGGCATCAAAGTCGAGCACCCGGACCAGGTGGGCGATGCCCTGAAGACGGCGACGGGCTCCGGCAAGCCGACCGTGATCGAGCTCATGCTGACGCAGGAGCTGGGCGAGCCCTTCCGCCGCGACGCCTTGAAGAAGCCGAAGCGGCTCTTGAAGAAATACGCGGCCTACACGGTGGCATGAGGCGTCACCCTCCCACGCTTGCGCGTGGGCCCCTCCCTCTCCCGCTTGCGTCGCTTCGCGGGCGAGGGGCTATCATCATCTCCCTCTCCCGCGAGAGCGGGAGAGGGTCGGGGTGAGGGGGCTGGCGCAGATCGAAGGAACTTCGCAATGACTGTCGCAACCAGAGTGGAAGCCATCCCGGACGACGCAAGCGTCGTCTCCGCCCTCGTCGCCAAGGCGCGCGCCGCGATGCGCGCCTTCGCCGCGGCCGACCAGGCGCGCGCCGACGAGGCGGTGACGGCGCTCGCCTGGTCGCTCTACAAGCCCGAGCACGCGAAGGAGCTGGCCGAGCTCGCGGTCGCCGATACCGGCCTCGGCAACGTGCCGGACAAGATCGTCAAGAAGCAGCGCAAGACCTTCGGCACCTTGCGCGATCTCCTGCGCGCGAAATCGGTCGGCATCATCGAAGAGGATCCGGCGCGGGGCATCATCAAATGGGCGAAGCCGGTCGGGGTCGTCGCCGCGATCACGCCTTCGACCAATCCCGGCGCGACGCCGGTCAACAAGGCGATGATGGCGGTGAAAGGCAAGAACGCCATCATCATCGCGCCCTCGCCCGCCGGCTACCGCACGACGGCGCGCGCCGCAGAGTGGATGCGGGCCGAGCTCGGCAAGATCGGCGCGCCACAGGATCTCGTGCAGATCCTGCCGCCTCCGGCCTCGAAGGCCATGACCGAGGCGCTGATGGAGGCGGCCGACCTCGTCGTCGCCACCGGCTCGCAGGACAATGTGCGCAGAGCCTATCGGAGCGGCACTCCGGCGATCGGCGTCGGCACGGGGAACGCGCCGGTCATCATCGACGAGAGCGCCGATCTCGCCGATGCCGCGCGCAAGATCTGCGCCTCGAAGACCTTCGACAATGCCACCTCCTGCTCCTCGGAGAACGCCGTCGTGATTCTCGCCAGCGTCTACGACAAGGCGGTGGCCGCGCTCATCGAGGCCGGCGGCTACATGGCGACGAGCGCCGAGAAGGCGCGCATCCAGAATGCGCTCTGGGTCGGCGGCAAGCTCAACCGCGCGGTCATCGCCAAGGAATGCGCGGCGATCGCCCGCCTCGCCGAGCTTCCGGAGGCGGCGCGGCGGGCGCGCTTCATCATGGTCGAGGAGGACGGCGTCGGCCGCGAGCATCCCTTCTCCGGCGAGAAGCTGTCGCTCGTCCTCACCGTCTACCGCGCCGCCGATTTCGCCGCCGCCGCGGCGCGCGTGCGCGAGATCCTCGAATTCCAGGGCCTGGGGCACTCCTGCGGCATCCACACGAAGGACATGGCGCATGCCCGGCAGCTCGCCGAGGAGACGCCGGTCGTCCGCGTCCTCGTCAACCAGGCGCATACCTTCGGCAATGGCGGCGGCTTCGACAACGGCCTCAATTTCACCCTCAGCATGGGCTGCGGCACCTGGGGCGGCAACAGCATCGCCGAGAATCTGAGCTACAAGCACTTCCTCAACGTGACCCACCTCGTGACGCCCATTCCCGAGGACAAGCCGAGCGAGGAGGCGCTCTTCGGGAGGTATTGGGCACGCTACGG
Organism: Alphaproteobacteria bacterium; assembly: GCA_021325525.1. Lineage (GTDB taxonomy): Bacteria > Pseudomonadota > Alphaproteobacteria > ATCC43930 > CGMCC-115725 > URHD0088. Next base: position 9,697 of record JAJPHB010000141.1, on the reverse strand, counting down.
CAAATAGCTTCCTCTGCCGTCTACGGGAGAGGGCCGGGGTGAGGGCCTGGGCGCCGGAGCGGAGCCGGATTTCCCGATTGCGCGGGCAACCCCCTCACCCGACCCTCTCCCCCAAGGGGATAGGGAGATTTGCGGAGAAACGAGGGGATTTGTCGTTCGGCAGGGCATCATGAATTTCGAAGAGCATGCGGCAAAGACTTGCATTCTCGCTGCCGCCGGAATCGCGACGCCGCAGGGGCGGCTGTGCCGCACGCCGGCGGAGGCTGCCGCTGCCGTCGCGGCAATCGGCGCCGCGGTCGTCAAGGCGCAGGTGCCGGCGGGGAAGCGCGGCAAGGCGGGCGGGATCAGGCGCGCCGACACGGCGGAAGAGGCCGAGACGGCGGCCGGCGCCATTCTCGGCATGGCGATCGCCGGCCATGCGGTCGAGCGGGTCCTCGTCGAGGCGCGCGCCGCGATCGCACGCGAATTCTACGCGGCGGTGCTCCCCGATGTCGCCGGGCGCTGTCCCATGGTGCTGTTCTCGACCGAGGGCGGCATGGAGATCGAGGAGGTGGCGGCGGCGCGGCCCGAGGCGATCCGCCGCCGCCGCGTCGATATCGAGAGCGGCTTCGCCATCGCCGATGCGCGGGCGATGCTCTACGGGCTGGGGCTCGGCCCCGATGTCGACGCCGCGGTCGCCGCCGTGCTGGTGAAGCTCTATGACGCCTATCGCCGCTTCGATGCCGAGCTCCTCGAGATCAATCCGCTGGCGCTCCTCGCCGATGGCCGGATCGTGGCGCTCGACTGCAAATTCGTGCTCGACGATGCGGCGCTTTATCGCCAGGGCGAGATCGCGGCCGCCGGTGCCGGCGAGAGGCTGACGGAGCTCGAGGCGAAGGGCGCGGCGAGCGGCCTCAAATTCATCCAGCTCGAAGGCGATGTCGGCGTCCTTGCTAACGGCGCCGGCCTCACCATGACGACGATGGACGTCATCCGCCATTGCGGCGGGCGGCCGGCGAATTTCCTCGAGATCGGCGGCGAGGCTTATACGAAATCCGAGGCGGCGCTCGGCCTCGTCCTCGCCAATCCCGGGGTCAAGAGCCTCGTCGTCAATTTCTGCGGCGCCTTCGCGCGCACCGATGTCATGGCCGAGGGCGTCGTCAAGGCCTGGGAGGCGCTGAAGCCCAAGATTCCGGTCTTCTTCTCGATCCACGGCACCGGCGAGGACCAGGCGGTGGCGCTCGTCCGCGAGCGGCTCGGCATCGAGCCCTATGAGCGGATGGAGGATGCGGTGCGGGCCGCCGTCGAGGCCGCGCGATGATCGTCCGCAAGACCGACCGCGTCCTCGTCCTCGGCATCACCGGCCGGCAGGGCGCCTTCTGGACCGAGAAGATGCTGGCCTGCGGCACGCGCGTCGTCGGCGGCGTCAATCCGAAGAAGGCGGGCGAGACGCAGAGCGGGGTGCCGGTCTTCGCCTCGCCCGCCGCGGCGCAGGCGGCCGTCGGCTTCGATGTCGCCGTGATGTTCATCCCGCCCGCCGCGGCGCGCGAGGCGGCGGTCGCCGCGATCGAGGCCGGCGCGAAGCTTCTCGTCGTCCTGACCGAGCACATCCCGCAGCAGGACGTGATGCGGATACACGCGGCGGCGGCGCGCGGCGGCACGCGCATCGTCGGCCCCAACACCGCGGGGCTGGTGACGCCGGGCGAGTGCTTCGTCGGCATCATGCCGGCCTTCAACGAGCGCGTCTTCCGCCCGGGTCGCGTCGGCGTCGTCTCGCGCAGCGGCAGCCTCGGCACGCTGGTCTGCCTCGAACTGACGCGCGCCGGGCTCGGCCAGTCCGCCTTCATCGGCATCGGCGGCGACCCGATGCTGGGCACGACGACGCGCGATGCCGTGGCGGCGCTCGACCGCGACCCCGGCACCGACGCCGTCGTCATCGTCGGCGAGATTGGCGGCGCTATGGAGGAGGAGGCGGCCGAATATGCCGCCCTCATGAAGAAGCCGGTCGCCGCCTTCATCGCCGGCGCCGCGGCGCCGCCCGGCCGCAAGATGGGCCATGCCGGCGCCATCGTCATGGGCGACCGCGGCAGCTACGCCTCGAAGCGCCGGGCGCTGGAGAGTGCCGGGGTCGCGGTGGTGGACACGCCGGCGGAGATCCCGACCGCGCTGCGGCGCCGGTTGCCGTAGAGGAGCCCGCTCACCGTCGGGGAGTGGAGAAGAGCGCCCGGCTTGACAGCTTCTTACGGCGTCGGCTCCTGTCGGCCGATGTCCGCTCTGCCGATCGAGCCTCTCATTCCCGACATTCTGGCGGCGCTCCGCCGCGGCCGCAGCCTCGTTCTCGAAGCGCCGCCCGGCGCCGGCAAGACGACGCTGGTGCCGCCCGCCCTCCTCGGCGAGGCGTGGCTCGGCGGGCGGCGCATCCTCATGCTGGAGCCGCGGCGCCTCGCGACGCGCGCCGCGGCGCGGCGCATGGCGGCGTTGCGCGGCGAGCGGGTGGGCGCGACGATCGGCTACCGCATGCGGCTCGAGACGCGAGTCTCGGCCGCAACGCGCATCGAGGTCGTGACCGACGGCATCCTCATCCGCATGCTGCAGGAGGATCCGGCGCTCGACGGCGTCGGCGCCGTCATCTTCGACGAGTTCCACGAGCGCGGGCTCGACGCCGATCTCGGCCTCGCCCTTGCCCTCGAAGCCCAGCGCCATCTGTGCCCCGACCTCCGCCTCGTCGTCATGTCGGCGACGATCGAGGGCGAGCGCGTGGCGCGGCTCCTCGGCGATGCTCCCATCCTGCGCAGCGCCGGCCGCAGCTTTCCCGTCGAGATCCGCTATCTCGGCCGCGTGACGGGCGAGCGCTTCGAGGTGGCGATGGCGGCGGCGATCCGACGAGCGCTCGCCGAGGCGGAGGGCAGCGTTCTCGCCTTCCTGCCCGGCGCCGGCGAGATCCGCCGCCTCGCGCGCCTCCTTGAGGAAGAGGCGCTCGGCCCCGACATCCTGATCGCGCCGCTTTACGGCGAGCTGCCGCAGGAGGCGCAAGATGCGGCCCTGGCGCCGGCGCCGCCCGGCATGCGCAAGATTGTGCTCGCGACCTCGATCGCCGAGACGAGCCTCACCATCGAAGGCATTCGCATCGTCGTCGATGGCGGCCTCATGCGCGTGCCGCGCTTCGAGCCGCGCAGCGGCATGACGCGCCTTGAGACGGTGAAGGTGTCGCAGGCCGCCGCCGAGCAGCGCCGCGGCCGCGCCGGGCGCGTCGAGCCAGGCCTCTGCTATCGCCTCTGGAGCGAGGCCGAGCAGCGCATCCTGCCCGCTTTCACCGCGCCCGAAATTCTCGAAGCGGATCTGGCGCCGCTGGCGCTGGAGCTCGCCTGCTGGGGCTCGGCGCCGGAGGCGCTCGCCTTTCTCGATCCGCCGCCCGCCGCCGCCTTCGCCGCGGCGCGGGCGCTGCTGCAGAGCCTGGGCGCTCTCGACGCCGCCGGCAAGGTCACCGCCGAGGGCCGCGCCATGGCGCGCTTCGGCCTCCATCCGCGCCTTGCGCATATGATCCGGATGGGCGAGCGCCGCGGCGAAGGCGGGCTCGCCTGCGACATTGCGGCGCTGCTCTCGGCGCGCGATGTCGTGAAGGCGTCGCCCGGCGGACGCGATGCCGATCTGCAGCTCCGCCTCGATCTCCTCGCCGGCGCGGCGGGCAGCGCCGCCGTCGAAAGCGGGCTCTTGCGCCAGGCGCGGCAGCAGGCGCGGGAGTGGCGGCGGCGCATCGGCGTCGGCGACGAGCGCGGCGGCACCGCCGCCGCCGGCCTCCTCCTCGCCGAGGCCTATCCCGACCGCATCGCGCAGCGCCGTCCGGGCGGGGCGGGACAATTCCTCCTGAGCGGCGGCCGCGGCGCCGTGCTGCCGCCCGTCGATCCGCTGGCATCCGAGGATTATCTCGCCGTCGCCGCGCTCGACGGCGACAAGCGCAATGCGCGCATCTTCCTCGCGGCGCCGCTCGTCCTGGCCGAGATCGAGGACGCATTCGCCGACCGGCTCGAGCGGCGCGACCGCATCGCCTGGGACGAGCGCGCGGGCGCGGTGCAGGCGCGCCGCCAGACCTGCCTCGGCGCGCTCGTGCTGCGCGATGCGCCGCTCGCCGATCCGCCGCCGGACGCGGTGCGGGCGGCGCTCATCGAGAGGCTGCGCGCGGCGGGTCTCGGCGCGCTTCCCTGGACGCGGGCGCTCATCGGCTGGCGTCAGCGCATCCTTTTCCTGCGCCGCCTCGAAGGGGAAGGCGCGGGCTGGCCCGATCTCTCCGATGCGGCGCTGCTCGCGGCGCTGCCCGAATGGCTGGGGCCGAGCCTCGACGGCGTGACGCGCCTCGCGCAGCTCCGCGACATCGATCTCGCCGGCGCGCTCCGCGATCTCCTCGACTGGGAGCACCGCCATGCGCTCGATGCCCTTGCGCCCGAGCAGGTGACGGTGCCGAGCGGCTCGCGTCTGCCGATCGACTACGCCGATCCCGAGGCGCCGACCCTCGCCGTCCGCCTCCAGGAGATGTTCGGCGCCGCCGAGACGCCGCGCATCGCCGGCGGCCGCGTCCCGCTCCGCCTCCGCCTCCTCTCGCCGGCTGGCCGCCCGCTCCAGGTGACGAGCGACCTCGCCGGCTTCTGGGCCTCGAGCTACCGCGCCGTCCGCGCCGAGATGAAGGGCCGCTATCCCAAGCACCCCTGGCCCGAGGACCCGCTGACCGCCGTCCCGACGAACCGGGCGAAGCGACGGATGGGATGATTGTGCGCTCAACCAATGGTTGATTCGCCCGCGTTCTCCGGCCATGCTGATGCGCGAGCGTCACCTGCTCGGAGATCTTATGCAAGTCTGGAAAGCTTGGGCTTGGTTGACGGGTGTTCTTGGCTCGGCAATGCTAATCGAGGCCTTCGACGTGAAGACGAAGATCAATTGGCTGCTGACGCGCGTGCCGCGGGATTTCCGACTACCGCCGCCGAAGGGCTGTCAGATATCGTTGGGCGTCAGCCCCGACGGGTCACGCGACTTTTCCGACGCCTTCGAGCCGTACATAGTTCGCCTCCACCAGGCGTCGCAGCGAGAGGCGAGGGGATTCTACTCCGCCGCTTCCGGCCGCACGTAGCTGGCACCCGGCCAGGCGTCGCGCCGGCTGCGGAGATATTGCGGCGGATAGGCGGCGGTGGCGCCGAGGGCCTCGGCCGCATGCCAGGGCCAGCGCGGGTCGTCGAGGAAGGCGCGGGCGAGGGCCACCATATCGGCTTCGCCTGTCGCGATGATGCGCTCGGCATGGTGCGGGTCGACGATGAGGCCGACGGCGCGCGTCGCCATTCCGGTCTCGCGGCGGATGCGCGCGGCGAGCGGCACCTGGTAGCCGGGCGCCATCGGGATGCGCGCCTTGGCGTAGTTTCCGCCGGATGAGACGCAGACATAGTCGAGCCCGATCGCCTTCAGCTCGCGGCAATAGGCGACCGCCTCGTCGATGGTGAAGCCGCCTTCCGTCCATTCGCTGGCGCTGATGCGGATGCCGAGGGGCTTTTCCTGGGGCCAGGCCGCGCGCAGCGCCGCCGCGACTTCGAGCGGGAAGCGCATGCGGTTCTCGAGGCTGCCGCCATATTCGTCCTCGCGCCGGTTCGAGAAGGGCGAGAGGAATTGGTGGAGGAGGTAGCCGTGGGCGCTGTGCAGCTCGACGAGATCGAGGCCGAGGCGCCGGGCGCGCTCGGCCGCCTGCACGAACGCCGCCGTGATGCGCGCCATGCCGGCCCGGTCGAGCGCCGCGGGCGTGTGCCAGCCCTCATCGAAGGGCACCGCCGAGGCCGAGACCGTCGGCCAGGCGCCGGCCCCCGGCGCGAGCGGCTTGCCGCCGCGCCACGGCACATCGCAGGAGGCCTTGCGCCCAGCATGGGCGAGCTGGATGCCGATCGGCATGTTGCCCCATTTGCGGCAGGCGGCGAGCGCCCGCGCCAGCGCCGCCTCGTTGGCGTCGGAATAGAGGCCGAGGCAGCCCGGCGTGATGCGGCCGGCGCGCTCGACCGCAGTCGCCTCGGTCATGAGGAGGCCGGCGCCCGACAGCGACAGGTGGCCCAAATGCAGGATGTGCCAGTCGCTGGCGCTGCCGTCCTCGGCGCTGTACTGGCACATCGGGGCGACCGCGATGCGATTCGCGAGAGTGAGGCCGCGGAGGGCGATCGGCGTGAAGAGCTGGCTCGTCATGTCCAAAAAATCATCGAGAGGGGCCGCCGAAATCTATTGTCGCGGGCGGGCCGCCGCAATATGCCGTCAGCGCAACCCTGCCGCCGCCCGACCGCGATCCTCCCCCTTGTGACCGAAGCCGATCTCTACTTGCCGGTGAAGGCCTTCCTCGAAGCCCAGGGCTATGCCGTCAAGGGCGAGGTGCGCGGCTGCGACGTAGTGGGCCGCCGCGGCGACGAGCCGCCGGTCATCGTCGAGCTGAAGCTGCGCTTCAACCTCGCCCTCTTGCTGCAAGGGGTGGAGCGCCTCGCTCTCACCGACCGCGTCTATCTCGCCGTGCCGCGCCTCATCGGGCGGCGCGGGCAGGGCGTCTCTCCCGAGAACCGCACGGTGCGGAAGCTCTGCCGCCGGCTCGGCCTCGGGCTCATGACCGTCAACCCGGCGGCGCCGACGGCGCGGGCAATCGAAATCCTGCTCGACCCGCTGCCTTACCGCCCGCGCCGGAACAAGCGGCGCACGGCGCTTCTCCTCGGCGAGTTCGCGCGGCGCCGCGGCGACCCGAACCGGGGCGGCGTCAATGGCCGCGTCAAGATCGTCACCGCCTACCGGCAGGAGGCGCTGCGCTGCGCCCAGCTCATCCTGCGCGACGGCACGGCCAGCCCGAAAAGGCTGCGCGCGACCGGGCTCGCTCCCAACGCCGCGCGCATTCTCCAGCAGGATGTCTATGGCTGGTTCGAGCGCCGGGAGCGCGGCGTCTACGCCCTCTCGGAGAACGGCAAAGCGGCGCTCCGCACCTTTGCCCACGCTCTCGATCTCGACGGCGCGGAGGCTGGTGCGGGGCCGGGCGCGGGGTGCTAAGGTCGGGCTTCGGACACAACCGCGACGGGACGGACCCAGCCCATCATGACCAGAGACGCAGCGATCGCGCGGGCGACCCGGCATTTCGATGACGGGAGCTTCCTCCAGGATCTGGCGCGCCGCGTCGCCTTCCGCACCGAGAGCCAGGTGCCGGCGAGCTTTCCCGAGCTGCGGCGCTACCTCGAAGAGGAGATCGGCCCGGTGCTCGACAAGATGGGCTACCGGACGGCGATCTACGACAACCCGGTGAAGGGCGGGCCGTTCCTCGTCGGCAAGCGCATCGAGGACCCGGCGCTGCCGACGGTGCTGACCTACGGCCATGGCGACGTCATTCGCGGCCTCGAAGAGCAGTGGCGCGACGGCCTCTCGCCCTGGACCCTGGAGCGCCAGGGCGACCGCCTCTATGGCCGCGGCACCGCCGACAACAAGGGGCAGCATTCGATCAACCTCGCGGCGATCGCCGCCGTCCTCGCCGAGCGCGGCAGGCTCGGCTTCAACTCGACAGTCATGATCGAGACGAGCGAGGAGATCGGCTCGCCCGGCCTCAAGGAGTTCTGCGAAAGGGAGAAAGCGCTCCTCGCCGCCGACATGCTGCTCGGCTCGGACGGCCCGCGCCTCACCCCGACGCGGCCGACGATCTATATGGGAACGCGCGGCGCCCTCAATTTCGACATGACCGTCGATCTGCGCGAGGGCGGCCATCATTCCGGCAATTGGGGCGGGCTCCTCGCCAATCCGGGCGTCATACTCGCCCATGCCATCGCCTCGATCATCGACCGCAACGGCAAGATCCTGGTGCGCGAGCTTCTGCCCAAGGCGATTCCGAACTCGGTCCGCATGGCGCTCGCCGATTGCGAGGTCGAGGGCGGCGAGGACGGGCCCGAGATCGACGCCTGGTGGGGCGAGCCCGGCCTCAGCGCCGCCGAGAAGGTCTTCGCCTGGAACACCTTCGAGGTGCTCGCCTTCAAGACCGGCAATCCCGAGAACCCGGTCAACGCCGTGCCGCCGCGCGCCAGCGCCCATTGCCAGATGCGCTATGTCGTCGACACCGACCCCGCGACCTTCCTGCCGATCCTCCGCCGTCACCTCGACGCGCGGGGCTTCTCGATGGTGAAGGTCGAGGATGCGCGGAAGAGCTTCTTCGCGGCGACGCGCCTCGACCCCGATCACCCCTGGGCGCGCTGGGCGGTGGGTTCGATCCAGCGGACGACGGGGCGGCGTCCGGCGGTGCTGCCCAATCTCGGCGGCTCGCTGCCGAACGATTGCTTCGCCCATACGCTGGGGCTGCCCACCATCTGGGTCCCGCATTCCTACGCTTCCTGCTCGCAGCACGCGCCGAACGAGCACGCGCTGGCGCCGCTGCTGCGCGAGGGCCTGCAGATCATGACCGGCATGTTCTGGGATTTGGGCGAGGCGGAGGCGCGCGAGCTGGCGCAGCGCCGCTGAGCGCTACCGCCCCGCCGCTTATTCCATGCAGCCGACCTGCACGGTGAATTCCTTCGCGAGCTCGGCGATGTCGGCGGTCGTCAGCACCTTCTGCGAGGCGGCGCGCCGATAGGCGATGCTGTTGCTGTCGAGGAAGTTGCGCGCGACCGAGGCCTTGATCGCGAAATTGACGTTCTGCGGGATGTCGCCGGTATGGGCGGCGACGGCGAGGGCGTTGAGCTTCGATTCGACGATGCCGACGAGATTGCCGCTCTGGTCGAGGAGCGGCCCGCCGCTGTTGCCCTGCTGAACAGGTACGCTCACCTGCAGGAAGCGGCTGTCATTGCCCATGCCGGCGAGCGCGCTCACCGTTCCCGTGGTCAGGGTGGTGCCGGCGGAGAGCAGCTCGGGCAAGGGGAAGCCCACCGCCATGACCGGATCGCCCTGACGGACCGGTGCGCCGTCGCGCAAGGCGACGCCGGGGGCGGTGCCGAGCGCCGCCTTCAGGATGGCGAGGTCGTTCGCCTCGTCCTCGGCGAGGAGCTGGGCGGGCACGGTCGTCCCGTCGAGCCGGCGGATGCCGATGGCGCGGCAGGAGGGGACGACGTGGTGGTTGGTGAGGACGACGCCGTCGGGCGAGATGATGATGCCGGTGCCGAACATCGCCCCGCCCGGGCCCGGCTTTTCGCCGCCCGTGCCGGCCGTGCCGGCCGCCGCCGCCTTGCCGCCGATCCCCTGGATGACGCCGCGGGCGACCGGGCGGAGATGGAGGACGCCGGGCTCGAAGCCGCTCCGCAGCTCGACGACGCGATAGCTGGCATAGCCATGCTCCTTCACGATCTCCTGCGCGCGCCGGTAGAAATATTGCTCGAGCGTGCCGGGGGTGGTGTAGCCGTTGCCCACGACGTCGATGTGATAGCGGTCGCCGCCCAGCGCCTCGTCGTGGTAGCCGCCGACGAGGCTCTGCGGCCCGTAGGGCGTGGCGCAGGCGGCGAGCGTCAGCGCGGCAAGGCCGAGGAAAAGGAAGGTGCGAGATAATTCCGGCATTGTCGTCTCCCCGGATTTTCAACCGGAGATAGTATATAAAGCATCGTTCCCGGTCTGTTCAAGCGCTCTCTTCGGCTCGGAGACGGCGGGCTGCTGGCGCGCAGCGGCGAGGCGCCGCAGCCGCCTCTTCCCGCGATCGGCGGCGGAGATGTAGGCTGCGCCGGAGATGGCGGATCCGCGGCCTGACGCCGCCCGCCGCGGC